>CAMBSA010000121.1 GCA_945869935.1 Bordetella parapertussis
GCGCGCAGCAATTCAATGAATTGCTCGGGCGTGTTCGCGACCGGGTCGATGCCGAGTCCGGTGAGGCGTTCGCGCAATTCGGGGCGATGCACCGCGACATGCGCTTCTGCCTGCAGTTTTGCGATGATCGCGCGCGGGGTGCCGGCGGGCGCGAACAAGCCGTTCCAGAGCACGCCTTCGAAGCCCGGCAGCCCGGCTTCGGCCACCGTGGGCAGGTCCGGCACCGAGGGCGAGCGCGCGGGCGAGGTGACCGCGAGCCCGCGCAAGCGGCCCGAGCGCAGGTGCGACACGATCGGCGCGGGATCGATGAATATCATCTGCACGTCGTTGGCGAGCAGCGCGGTCAGGGCGGGCACGCTGCCCTGGGAGGGTATGTGATTGAGTTGCACGCCGGCGATCTGGCTGAAGGTTTCCACCATCACCTGGAAGGTGATCGTGGGCGTGCCGTAGTTGAGTTGTCCCGGCCGGCTTTTGGCAAGGGCGATGAGTTCGGGAATCGATTTCGCCGCGAGCGACGGGTGCACCGCGACCACCATCGGATGGCTGCCCATCAGCGTGACCGGCATCAGGTCGCGTACCGGGTCGTAGGAAAGCTTGGCGTAGGTCTGCGGATTGATCGTGTAGGTGCTGCTGGCGCCTACCAGCAGCGTATGGCCGTCGGGCGGGGATTTGATCACCTGTTCGACGGCGATGATGGTGTTCGCTCCCGGACGATTCTCCACCACCACCGGCTGGTTCCAGGTCTCTGACATGCGCTGCGCGACGATGCGCGCGAGGATGTCGTTGCTGCCGCCGGGAGGAAAAGCCACCACGATGCGCATGGGTCGTGAAGGAAATCCCGATGCGCCCTGTGCCAGGGAGAATCCGGACGAGAGCAGGCAGGCAAGAGCCAAACCGGTGCGTATCCATTGCTTCATCGTTATCTCCTTGACGCTTCATGCTACGGCGGACAGGAACCGATTGTCACGGGCAACGTCCGGTTCCGCAGCGCCGGACGGCCGACTTGCTTCGCGTTCGGGCGGTCAAGCGTACAGCGAAGGGCGGGTCACATCGAATTCGTAGATCCAGTTGGCGCGGTACGAGTTGTTCGACGGGTCGCGCCATTGCTGCCATTTGTAGGTGAGGTCGCGCTTGAGCCGGGCCCAGGGCGTGCGCAGGTGCAGCGCATGGCGGCGCGCACGCGCGCCGAGCTGTACCCTTGTCGCGCGCCCGCGCCGGATGGATTCATACAGCGAGAAGGCCGAGGCGATGTCGGCCGGATGTCGCGCGAGCGAGGCGGCGAGCGCATAGCCGTCCTCGATCGCCTGGCCCGCACCCTGCGCGAAGAAGGGCAGCATAGGATGCGCTGCGTCGCCCATCAGCGTCACCCTGCCCGCGCTCCACGTATCGAGTGGATCACGGTCGAACAGGCCCCACTTGTAGATCGTGTCGGATTTTTCGAACAGGGTGTGCAGCTTCGGATGCCAGCCCGCATAAGCCGCTTTGACCTCGTCGACCGTGCTCGGCAGCGTCCAGGACTCCTCGACCCAGTCCTTCGTTTCGTACACCGCGACGAAATTGACTAATGCTTGTCCGCGCACGTGGTAGTGGACGACATGGCCGTTGGGTCCGAGCCAGACGTGACTCATCGGCAATACATGATCCTTCGGCAGGCGATCCACCGGCACCAGCCCGCGCCAGCACATGCAGCCGGTGAACTGTGGCTTGAGTTCTCCAAAGAGCGCGTTGCGCACAACCGATTTGATGCCGTCGGCGCCGATGACGGCATCGAAGTTTTTCGATGCGCCATCGGCAAAGAACACCGTCACCGAGTCGGTTTGGTTGTCGATCGAAGTGCATCGGGCTGAAAGATGGATCCTCTCCGGAGGGATGGGTGCGGCGAGGATGCGGTGCAAATCGGCGCGATGAACAAGGAAATAGCCCGCGCCGTATTTGGCCTCGAATACATTCCTGATCGGCGAGCGGAACAGTTCGCGCCCGCTTTCCCAGTCGGAACCCATGAAGCCTTCCGGCTCGTGGGCGATCTGCATCATCGGTGTCTCGAGATCAAGTGCGCGAAACACCTGCAGAGCGTTCGGGCTGATCTGGATGCCGGCGCCGATCTCCGCGAGTTCGGACGCCTGTTCGTAGACTTCGACGTCGAAGCCACGGCGCAGCAGCGCGTTGGCGGCGACCAGCCCTCCAATGCCCGCGCCGATGACGGCAACACGCAGGGGCTGACTCATGTGGGCGAACTTTCTTTGCTGTTATGCGGAACTTGCATGCGTAATCCGGTACCGTTGGAAGGCCCGTAGAATAACCGCGACCGGCATTCTCGTTCCAGCGCCCGTGGCAAAATCCGGCGCCTTCCTTTTCCGCGCCAGCGTGTGTGATTCCGTTGCGACGCGGCCTCGTTCTTTCAGGAGATTGATGGCTATCTATGCGATCGGTGATGTCCAGGGCTGCTTTGAGGAACTCGAGGCGCTGATTGGCTCATTGCCCTATTCGGCGGCCCGCGATCGCTTCTGGTTTGTGGGTGACCTCGTGAATCGCGGGCCGCAATCGCTCGAGGTGCTTCGGCTTGTTCGAGCGCTGGGTGACAAGGCGGTCGTGGTGCTTGGCAATCACGACCTGCATCTGGTGGCACGGGCACTGGGCAGTGTCCGAGCACGGAAGGACGATACGCTTGATGAAGTGCTCGGTGCGCCGGACGCGCAGTCGCTGATCGACTGGCTGCGCACGCTTCCGCTGCTGCACGTGGATGGGTCCGCTGTGATGGTGCACGCGGGCCTGCTGCCGCAATGGTCGGTGGCGCAGGCGGCCTCGCTCGCACGCGAAGTTCAGGCGGCGCTGTCCGGACCGGAGCACGGTGAATTCGTCGCGCGTCTCTATGGGAGCCGGCCGGACCGCTGGAGCGACACTCTCGAAGGTGCGGACCGACTTCGCGTGATCGTGAACGCGATGACGCGGATGCGGTTTTGCACTGACGATGGCGTCATGGATTTTCATGCCAAGGGCGAGACTTCGGCCGCACCGCCGGGATACGGTCCGTGGTTCGATGTCCCCGGACGCGCGAGCGCGGGCGCAGCGATCATCTGCGGGCACTGGTCCGCTCTCGGGCTGAAGCTGCGCCCCGATCTGGTTGCGATCGACACCGGCTGTGTGTGGGGCGGCAGCCTCACGGCAGTCCGTCTGGACGATCGCAAGGTGTTTCAGGTGCCGTGCAGGAACGCGAAAGCAGTCTAGGGAGCCACTGAACAAGGGGGCTACGCCCCCTCGTAACTCCCCCCTCTCAGAGGGAACGCTGAACCCTCAAGCCTCGACATTGGACTTGATCAGCGATTCACTAGTTGTGTTCAGCCGCGTTTTGAATCGAAGGTTTCCAGCGCCGCGGCGATTTCTGCACGGGATCGTTCGGCGAGCGCGCGCCGTTCGCCGCCTTGCGCCGAAATCGGCCCAAGGAATTCAAGCCGCGCCGACATTCGGCGTTGCGACACGATCATCCAGATGGACTTGATGAGCGAGTCATCGCCCACATAGGACGCCGCATGGGTCAGCCGTCCGTGCGTATCGCTGTAGCGCAGCACCACGGGCACGATCGTTGAAGCGGTATCCACGGCGGGCTGGAACAGCGCTGCGTGAAAGCGCTGGACCGATTCCCCGTGGGAGGTGGTGCCCTCGGGAAATATCGCGACAGGCCGTTGCTCGCGCAGGGCCTCGGCCACGCGTTCGCTCGTGCGGCGAGCGGCGCTCTTGCTGCCGCGCTCGATGTAGAGCGTGCCTGCGCGCGTCACGAGGGTGCCGACAAGCGGCCAGTCGCCGATCTCCGATTTTGCGACAAAAATGACTGGAAGGACTGCATCCAGCAGGAAGATGTCCAGCCATGACACATGATTGAGCACAAACATCGTGCCGCCTGAGGCAAGCGTGGGCGCATGGGGTACATCGAGGCGAATCGCGAGCAACGCGAACAGTTCCCTCGACCAGCGCCGGATCTCGCGTGTCCGCCGCGCGCTCGACCACCGCGGAAATCCGAAACTTACCCGGACGAGGCCCCGAACGAGATGCAGGGCAAGACGGAGTATCCGCAGGAGACGAAGCGGAATCGGCGAGCGAGCGGGCGCAGGCGGCAAAGTCAATGAACGCGATGGCGATGAAGGGTGGCGGCAGTGCGCGCGAAACAGGGAGCGATGGAACCCGATTCTAGCGGGTGGTAGAAACGACACAAGAGCGCCGGATGCGCTCCCGCGCTCACTTCGTTCCGCGAAACGCGTCTAGTGCGAAACCCGGGTAATGCCACTGCCCGAAAGCAGGCGCACGCGTTCGCCGGGTTTGAATTCCTCGTCGGCTTCCTGGGTGATCGCGCGAAGCTCGCCGTTGTCGAGTTTCACGGTGATCTCGAGGCCTTTCTTTGTCGTGATCTTTCGCTCGATCATGTTGCCGGCGACCCCGCCCGCGACCGCGCCGAGTATCGAGCCGATGGTCGAGCCCTTTCCACCGCCGATGTTCGATCCGGCGACACCGCCGACTGCGCCGCCGGCGATTGCGCCGACCGGCCCCTGCTCGCCTTCGATCGTCACATGACGGACACTCTCGACCACGCCCATGCGCACCGTCTGCTCGCCGCGCGTCTGGCGCGAGGAATAGACGCTGCCCGAACTGGAACTGCCTGCGCATCCGGCAAGAAGCGTGCTTGCCGCAATTGCCGCGAGAAGGGTGATCCGAAAACGGTTGTTCATTTGCTGCTCCTTGCTTACCAGGGTTTGCGCCCGAAGCTCGCCTTGAACTTCTCGGCGATCTGCTCGCGGCTCGCTTCATGATTCTGTCCGCCGCGTGATGCAATCTTGAGGGAGCCCATCAGCGAGGCCAGCTCGCCGGTGGTCTGCCAGTCGAAGCCGTTGGCGATGCCGTACAGCAACCCGGCACGGTAGGCGTCACCGCATCCGGTCGGATCGATCACCGCATCCGGTTTAACGATCGGGATGTCATGGCGTTGACCGCCGGCGAATATCGTCGAGCCTTCCGGACCGCGAGTCAGCACCAGTGCCTTGACGCGCTTGGCGAGGTCGTCGAGTGATTTCCCGGTCTTTTCCTCGAGCATCTTGCCCTCGTAGTCATTGACCGCAATATAGGTCGCGCGTTCCGCGAATCCGAGCAATTCCTCGCCCGAGAACATCGGCAGTCCCTGGCCAGGATCGAAAATGAATGGAATGTTGGCATCGGCGAGTTGCTGCATGTGTGAAATCATGCCCTCGCGCCCGTCGGGCGCGACGATGCCAAGCGTTACATCTTTCGCGTCGCCTACCTTGTTCAGGTGCGAATGATTCATGGCGCCGGGATGGAAGGCGGTGATCTGGTTGTCGTCGAGGTCGGTGGTGATGAAGGCCTGGGCGGTGAGTGTGCCTTCCACTTTGCGGATGTGGGTGCGGTCCAGCCCGAGCCGGTCGAGGCGGTAGAAATACGGATCGGCGTCGTCGCCGACGGTCGCCATGATCTGCGGCTTTCCGCCAAGTAATTGCAGGTTGTAGGCAATGTTTCCGGCGCAGCCGCCGAATTCGCGCCGCAGGTCCGGTACGAGAAACGCGACGTTGAGGATATGGATCTGTTCCGGAAGGATGTGTTCCTTGAACCGGCCCTGGAAGACCATGATGTTGTCGTAGGCGATCGAACCGAGTATCAGTGTGCGCATGGGAGTGGTGGGTTTGTGGAAAAGAAAAGCGTCAGTGGAAAGTCCGGGCTTGAGTCCGGCCGAGGCCGCAGATTACGCGAGTGCGGTGCTCAGGGATGGAAAAGATAGAGTCGGTAGCTGGTGGCCTTGAGAGCGGATGATTCGATGAAAACGCGCACCGGTTGCTCGCTGCTCGGCGCGAAGATGCGACTCTCGGCGCGCGAGGCGTTCTGGCCGAGATAATCGCTGGGCTGTAACACCCGGCGCGCGAGCGGCTGGTCGCGGTCATCGGTGAGTGTCAGTTCCAGGGCAGGGTAGGCCTGCGGGAAGGGCGCGCGGTTTCGCAGCGTCGCGGCAAGCACCATCACGCCGGGATTGTTCGGGTGGCCCTGAAGGTCCGAGGTCTCGATGCTCAGGAGTTCGGAACGACGCGGCAACGGCAGTTCGCAGCCAAGGGCCGCGCAGAATTCTTCAAGGTACGGTTTGGTTTCGGGCAGAAGCAAAGCGATCGTGCCCCGATATTGGAATGCCGCCTGCGCGCCAAGCGCGATCAGCAGGGCCGCGCTACCCCCAATCCAGAGCGCGGTGCGGCGTTTGTGCGGCTTCGGGCCGAAGTCGAGCAGGACCGGGTCTTCAGGCTCGGAGGCCATC
>CAMBSA010000122.1 GCA_945869935.1 Bordetella parapertussis
AAAACGGCCAGTCGAGGAAGCTGCGGTCGCTCACAGGTGGGTCGCGAGGAAGGCAAGCGACCGGCCTCGGGCGAGTGCGGCCGAGGTCTGGTCGTAGGAGGGGCGTTCCCAGCAGTTGAAGCCGTGGTCGACGCCGGGATAGACGTCGATTCGTGCATTGCTCTTGCCCTCGAATGCCTTTTTCACCGAATCGACCGCGTCCATCGGTATGAAGTGATCCTTCTCGGCATAGTGCAGCATGATAGGGCACTTGATCTTTGCCACTTCGCCGAGCTGTTTGTGGATGCCGCCGCCGTAGTAGCACACCGCCGCGTCCACGCCCGCGTGCGCCGCCGACATGTAGGCAAGATAGCCGCCCATGCAAAACCCCACGGCCCCGACCTTGCCGGTGACCTCGGGCAGGGCACGCAGTGCCTGCACTGTGGCACCCATGTCCTCGGTGGTTTTCCTGAAGTCGATCTTCTTGATGAAGTCGAATGCCTTTTCCGAGCCTTCCTTGTCGTAGCCAAGATCCACCATCGGCTGCATGCGCCAGAAAACGTCGGGTGCGAGCACCACATAGCCGTCCATCGCGTACTGGTCGGCGACCGCGCGGATATGCTGATTGACGCCCCAGATCTCCTGGATCAGCACGAGGCCGGGTCCCTTGCCAAGCGGCGGGAGCGAAAGGTAGCCCTTGAAACTGCCGCCGTCACCTGCCTTGATGTCTATCCATTTGCTGTTCATGGGTGATCCTCCTTGTTGATTGGTTGTGTTTCAGTTGCCTTCGAATACGGGCTTCTGTTTTCCGACGAAGGCGTGGTAGGCGCGGTGGAAATCCTGGGTTTGCATGCAGATCGCCTGCGCCTGGGCTTCCGCCTCAATGGCCTCGTCGATGCCCATGTTCCATTCCTGATGCAGCATCTTCTTGGTCATCGCGTGCGCAAAGGTCGGGCCGTCAGCAAGACTTTTCGCCAGGCCCGCGGCATCGGTAACGAGCGTGTCGGACGGGCATATCCGGTTGAAGAAGCCCCAGGCGAGGCCTTCTTCCGCGCCGAGCGAGCGTCCGGTGTAGAGCAACTCCGAGGCCCGGCCCTGCCCTATCAGGCGCGGCAGCAGGGTGCAAGCGCCCATGTCGCAGCCGGCGAGGCCGACGCGAACGAACAGGAAGGCCGCTTTGGCGGCGGGCGTGCCATAGCGGAAGTCCGAGGCAAGGGCGATGATCGAGCCGGCACCTGCGCAGATTCCGTCCACCGCCGCGATGACCGGCTGCGGGCAGGAGCGCATCGCCTTCACCAGATCTCCGGTCATGCGCGTGAATTCGAGCAACTCGGGCATGGCCATTTTCGTGAGCGGTCCGATGATCTCGTGCACATCGCCGCCCGAGCAGAAGTTGCCGCCGGCACCGCTGACAACGATCACCTTCACGTCGGTGGCGTAGTTCAGCGCGCGGAACAGGTCGCGAAGCTCGGCGTACGATTCGAAAGTGAGCGGGTTCTTGCGCTCGGGTCGGTTGAGCGTGATGAAGCCGACCTTGCCCTCGGTTTTCCAGTCGAAATGCGTTGCCTTGTAAGCTGCGAATTCGCGTTGCTGAGTTGTCATTCGGATCGTCCGGTTTCGTTGGGATTGCGCCTGCGCTTCCTGCGCGGGCGAGGCGGTGTTGTTTCAGTGTTCCGGGTGTTTCCTCGCCAGGCCGTTTTTCAGGTCGCCGAGGAGTTCATGAAGTTCGCGGCGACCGTGCTCCGGCAGAGTGCCGAGGAGGTCAGCCACCCATCGCTCGTGCGCCTGCGCCATGCACTGGAACGCCTTGCGGCCTGCGGGTGTGAGCTTGACCAGATACGCGCGACGGTCGTTGGCAAGCGCCTCACGCGTGACCAGCGCTTCCTTTACCAGTTGGTCGGTGATCCCGGTGACGTTTCCGCCGGTGACCATCAGCCTGCGGCTGATTTCGCCCATTTTCAACCCTTCCGGTTGACGTGCGAGTTGCGCCATCAGGTCGAAGCGCGGCAGGGTGCACCGGAAGGTCGTGCGCATCCTCGCGCGTATTTCGGTCTCGATCAGGCTGGTGCAGGTGAGCATGCGCAGCCACAGGCGGAGCGCGTCGTGATCTCCCTCGATTGCACGGGATTCGTGGTCGAGCGATGTCTCCTTCATTACGGCATTGACGCTCATCGACGAAACGTTGCGGGCGTTCCGCTCGGGGGAATTTTCACATCACCTCCCCGCCGGAGATGGAAATCGACTGCCCGGTGATCGATTCGGAGCCGGGAGTGCAGAGCCAGAGCACGGCATTGGCGACTTCGCCTGGCTGGACCATGCGTGCCTGCGGATTGGTGGCGACCAGGGCAGCGCGGGCTTCGGCTTCGCTCTTGCCGGTTTTCGACATGATATTCGCGACGGCATCACGGACAATGTCCGTCTCGGTGAAGCCGGGGCACACCGCGTTCACGGTGAGCTTGCTCTTCGCGGTTTCGAGCGCCAGCGAACGGGTCAGACCGATCACGCCGTGCTTGGCTGCGGCGTAGGCGGAAACATAGGAATAGCCGATCAGGCCCGCGGTGCTCGCTACATTGACGATCCGTGCGTAGTCCTGCTTGATCATCGCCGGGACGACTTCGCGGGTGCAGAGAAAGGTGCCGGTCAGATTGACCGCGATCATGTTGTTCCAGTGCGCGAGGTCCATCTTCGCAAGCGGGCTGCTCGCCGCCTGTCCGGCATTGTTGACCAGAATGTCGATTCGCGGGTGGCGCGAGCGGATCGCGGCAAACGCGGCTTTCACGCTCGCCTCGTCGGTGACATCGGCGGTCTGGACGCTGGCGGAGGCTCCGAGGCTGGCCGCCTGCGACTCCAGTCGCCCTGCGTCCCTCCCGATCAGTACGACCGAGGCACCGGCTGCGGCGAGCGCCTGCGTGATTGCGGCGCCGATACCGCGTCCTGCGCCGGTGATGACGGCGACTCTTGCTGACAGTGAGCCTGACATGGGATCTGTTCCGGGGGGTGGATCTGGATGGAATTGCGGGGTGTTGAGGCCTGTCCGGGCGGACGGGAAAGCCCGGTTCAGGTCCAAACGCTTCAAGTGTGAATATATGAGGCCTCAAATATCTCTGTCAACGATACTTGAAGCTTTTCGCTGCGAACTCAAGCGGCGCGTCGAAATGCCGCCAGAACCATCGCGGCAGCGATAAACAGGGTGCCGAACACCCGGTAAATGATCCGTTGCTGTCCGGGCGAGTTCAAAAGCCGCAAACCGCGTGCACCGAGGCCGGTGTAGCCGGCCATGACCACCAGATCGACCGAGACGAGGGTGACGCCCATGACGAGGTACTGCACGGTAAGCGGCCGCGCCGGGTCGAGGAACTGCGGCAGGATGGCGAGCATGAAGACCGTCGCCTTGGGATTGCTCGCATTCACGAGGAAGCCCCGGACGATCATGGCGCTCGCGCTTGTCCGGCCGGACACGGCGACGGTTGGCATTTCGCCGGGCCGTGCCCGCCACTGCTGGATGCCCAGCCAGCACAGGTAAGCCACACCGAACCAGCGGACGATTTCGAATCCGGCGCTCGAGGCACTGAGCAGTGCGCCCACGCCTGCGGAGACGATGCACAACTGGAGGATGATACCGATTTGCAGTCCGACCACGGTCCAGGAGCCGCGAGAGAGGCCGTGCTGAAGCCCCGAGGACATGGCGGCCACCGCACCCGCACCCGGGGACAGGGCGATCGCCCAGGCGGCAGCGAAGAAGGCGAACCAGGTGTCAGCCGACATTGGGTCGTGAGGTGCGGGCAGGTTTCATCGTGGACAGGAGTTTGCCGTCAATTGCAGCTACGGGTGGTCGCGATTAGTATTCCCGGGGGTTGGCATGCGTCAATCGCCATGCAGTCGCCGCGAGTTCACCAGTCGCGTATTGGAAGGCTGATCCGTCCCCGCCGCCCGGTTTGCCGTTCAACAACATAGCCAAGGCCAGCATGTCCGATTCGCGGATGGAAGACGGAATGACTACGCGCGCACTTCGAGGCGATCTCGTCTGGTTCGACGACGATCCCCGGACAGCGCCGAATGCCTTTCATTACGTTCCTGACGGACTCGTGATCGTGACCGGCGGCCGGATCGCTGCCGTCGGAAATGCCCCGGACCTGCTTGCCAGTCTGCCTGCCGGTGCTCGCGTCGATGACTGGCGTGGTCACCTGATTCTGCCCGGCTTCATCGACACGCATGTGCACTACCCGCAGACCGACATCATCGCGTCCTACGGCGAGCAACTGTTGACGTGGCTGGAGCGCTACACCTTTCCGGAGGAGCGCAGGTTCGGCGATCCCGCGATTGCGTGCGAGACGGCGGAATTTTTTCTGGGCGAGCTTTTGCGAAACGGCACCACCGGTGCTGCGGTGTATGCGACCGTGCATCCGCAGTCGGTGGACGCGATTTTCGAGGCGGCGTCAAAGCGAAACCTGCGGCTTGCGGCGGGCAAGGTGATGATGGACAGGAACTGTCCCGAGTTTCTGCGGGATACCGCGCAATCGGGACATGACGACAGTCTCGCGCTGATTCGCCGATGGCACGGCAAGGGGCGACTGTCCTATGCGGTGACCCCCCGGTTCGCGCCGACGTCGAGCGAGGCGCAACTGGAGGCGGCCGCCAGCCTGTACCGCGGCCATCCGGGGGTGCTCATGCAGACCCACGTCGCGGAGAACCGTGATGAGGTGGCCTGGGTGGCCAAACTGTTTCCGGCCGCGCGCAGCTATCTCGATGTCTACGACCATTTCGGGCTGATTGGTCCGCGCGCGGTGCTCGGTCACGGCATCTGGCTGGACGACGCCGATCGTGCGCGCCTGTCGCAAGTGGGTGGCTCGGTCGCGTTCTGTCCGACATCGAATCTGTTCATTGGCAGCGGCTTGTTTTCCTGCGCGAAAGCGCGATCCACCGGAATGCGGGTGGCGCTCGGGACCGATGTGGGCGGCGGCACCAGTTTCTCGATGCTGCACACGATGCACGAGGCCTACAAGGTGGCGCAACTCGCCGGAGAATCGTTCACCTCGCACGATGCCTTCTATCTCGCCACGCTCGCCGGTGCCCGAGCGATGGGATCGGAGAGCAGTGTCGGTTCGATCGCGGTCGGTCTGGAAGCGGATTTCGCGGTGCTCGATCCGTGCGCGACGCCGCTGATGGCGAGACGCTGCGCCCGGGCGGAATCGATCGAGGACCGATTGTTCGCGTTGATGATGCTCGGTGATGACCGGGCGGTGGCCGCGACCTACGTGCTTGGGGAGGCGGCCTGGCGCCGTGATTCCGCGCCGCGCGTTTCAGCGTGAGTTTTCGCTGGACTTGATGCGCGCAAGGCGCACCACTTCCGGAATCCGGCGCAGGGAGCGCATGACTTTCGACAGATGCAGCCGGCTCCCGACCTGCAGGGTGAAGTGGTTGGTCGCGTAGACGCCGCGATCCTCGTCGACCGAAATGTTGGCGATGTTGCACCCGGAGTCGGCAATGGCGGCGGCGACTTTTGCGAGAACGCCTCGCTGGTCAAGGACTGTGACGCGGATGCTCACATCGAACAGGCGATCGGTGTCGGGTGACCACTGGACGTCGATCCATTTTTCGGAGTCGCCGCGTGATTTGCGCGCCACCGGGCAATCGTGGGTGTGGATCACGAGGCCCTGGCCCTTCTTGATGAATCCGATGATCGGGTCGCCAGGGATCGGGCGGCAACATTTGGCAAACTGGACGGCCATGCCCTCGGAGCCGCGGATCACGATCGAGCCGCTGGCTTTCGACTCGCCTGCGTGGTCCGAGAGCGTCAGCAGCTTGCGCGCGACGATCGCGGCGAGGCGCTTGCCCAGGCCAATGTCGGCGAGCACGTCCTGGCGCGAACGCGCGCTGAGGCGTTCCCACTGTTCCGGCTGGATCGCGGCGACATTAGAATCGAGGGCGCGCAGAGCCTGATTCAGCAGGCGTTCGCCGAGCGCCTGCGATTCGTCCACCTGCATGGTCTTGAGGAAGTGGCGGATCTGCGAGCGAGCCCGCGCGGTTTTCACGTACGCGAGCCAGGCGGGGTTGGCGTGCGCGTGCGGCGCGGTAATGATCTCGACCCGGTCGCCGCTCTTGAGTTCGGTGCGCAGCGGCACAAGTTCGTAGTTGATCTTGGCCGCGATGCAGCGGTTGCCGACATCACTGTGGACCGCGTAGGCGAAGTCCACCGGTGTCGCGCCTCGGGTGAGCGCAAGGATCTTGCCTTTGGGCGTGAATACATAGACCTCGTCGGGGAAGAGGTCGACCTTGATGTGCTCGAGGAACTCGGCTGCGTCGCCGCTCGCGTTCTG
>CAMBSA010000123.1 GCA_945869935.1 Bordetella parapertussis
TCCTCTGCTTCGCGCGTGCCGCCGCTTCCTTGCCCGCGCGCTCGCCGAACACCAGCGCCTCGGTGATCGCGTTGCCCGAGAGCCGGTTCGCGCCGTTCGCACCGCCGACCGCCTCGCCGCAGGCGTAAAGGTTGGGCACGCGCGTCTCCATGCTGGTTTCGACCCGCACCCCGCCCATGTGGTAGTGGGCGATCGGCGCCACCTCGATCGCGGTCCTGGTGAGGTCGATGCCGTTCTTCGCCAGCCGGTCGATGACCGGCCCGAAGTTCCTGCGCAATTCCGCTTCCGGAATATGGGTGAAGCTCAGGTACGCGCCTCCCGCCGGGCTGCCGCGGCCGGCCTCGACCTCCTTGAAGATCGCGTAGGTCGCGACGTCGCGGGTGAGGTTGTACTTGAATCCTTCTTCCCTGCCGTAGCGCTCGCCGAACTCCTCACCTTCACTGTTCAACAGCCTGCCGCCGAGCTTGTAACGGAACGGGTCCCACATGATCGGGTCCATGCCGATCATGCGCGGCGCAAGATGGCCGATCGGGAAGAACTGCACGAACTCCATGTCGATCAGTTCCGCCCCGGCGCGAAGCGCAAGCGCATAGCCGTCGCCGCCCATGTTGGCCGAAGCGCTGTTGCGCTTGTACAGCCGGGTCAGGCCGCCGGTCGCGATGATGGTGGACTTCGCCTTGAGAGCCACCGGCTCGCCGGTGCGAAGATAAAAGCCGACCGCGCCGGTGGCCTCGCCGTCGCTCAGGGCGATATCGGTGATCACGATGTCGCCGAGTCGCTGCACCGCGTCCAGCGGATTGAGTTGCGTGCGCAGGGTCCGCGATACCGCCGGCCCGGTGTTGAGAAAATCCACGTACACGCAACGCGCCCGGTCATGGCCCGGCGCATGCGCCTGCTTGATATGCCCGTTCTCGCGCGCCCAGCCAACGTTCCAGGCATCCATCTCGCGGATGCGCAGCGGACCTTCCTCGCAGAGCAGGCGCGCCAGGCCTTCGTCGCACAGACCGCGGCCCGCCTTGAGCGTGTCGGCAAGATGCGCCTCGGGCGTATCGGGGCATTCCTCGCTAAGCGCCACCGCCACCGTCATCTGCGCCATAACGGTCGCGCCAGCGCGGCCGATGAGACCGCGATCCACGAGGTGGACGGTGCAGCCGGCACCCGCCGCGGCGAGCGCCGCGTACATGCCCGCGCCACCCGAGCCGATCACCAGCACATCACTTTCGAGCACAGTGGGGGAAGTCATCAGGGAATCACTCCATTGCTGCGACAGCGTTGTTCATTGCACGGCAACGTTCTAGTACGAACCGTGTCCGTGAGGGTTGTCGGGCGCATCCGCTTCCGCGCCCATGATGTCATCCCAAATGGCCTCGCAGAGTTCGCGGAATTCCGCGAGCAGCCGCGTCTTGCGAAAGTCGCGCGGCCGCGGCAGATCGACCCTGTACTCCGCCTTGATCCGTCCCGGCCGCCCGCTCATCACCAGCACGCGATCCGAAAGGCTCACCGCCTCCTCGATATCATGGGTGACGAACACCACGCTGCGCTTGTAGGTGCTCCAGATGCGCAGCAGTTCGCGGCCCATCGACATCTTGGTCTGCGCGTCCAGCGCGCCGAAAGGCTCGTCCATCAGGTACAAGTCGGGCTCGTAGGCGAGCAGCCGACCGAGCGAGACACGCTGGCGCATGCCACCGGACAGTGTCGCCGGGTAATTCGATTCAAACCCCGAGAGGCCGAGAAATCCGATCAGCTCGGCGGTGCGTTCGGCATGCCGCTCCTGCGCAATACCGCCAAGCTCCAGTCCCACCGCGATGTTCTGCGCCACCGTCGCCCAGGGCAGGAGCGTATCCCTCTGGAACATGAAGCCGACCTTAGGAGGCGTGCCGCGCACCTCCTCGCCGTCGAGCATGATCCGCCCCTTTGCCGGGTGCTCGAGTCCCGAAATGAGCTTGAGCAGCGTCGACTTGCCGCAGCCGCTGGGCCCGACGATCGAGATGAACTCACCGTGACCGAGCGTAAGCGACACATCACGCAGGACCGGCAGGCGACCGTAGTCCATGTCGACGCGTTCGATCTGCGCCTTGGGCTGTGTGCTCATGTTCTGACTCGACCTGTCCGTGCCGCCTGACGCTCAGTCCCGGAGCAGATCGGGCTTCACCGCATCGCCATACGCCACCGGTTTGAGCGAGGTGTCCGCGGTGGTCACGATCGAATTCAGGTTGCGGATCGACTCCGCAGAGAGCAGGCCGCCCTGCGGTGCTCGCTCGATCGCGGATTTCGACACTTCCGCGGCCAGGTCGTCGCTGAAGTTCGGGTACATCTTCTTGATCGTGGCGCGTCCGAGCGCCGGGTCCCGCCGTAGATCCGCCATCGCCTTGCGCACCGCGCGGTTGAATCCGCGGGCCGCCTCCGGATTCTTCGCCACCCAGGACTCGAGCGCGAGCGCAGCGAACGAGGGGTAAGGCATGTCGCGGAACTCCTTCACCACCTTGAAGACGCCCTTCTTCTGCATCATGAAGGCGATATCGGTCAGGATCGCCATGCCGGCATCCACCTTGCCGCTTTCGATCGCCGAGATCATCGCACCACCCACGCCCGCACCGACAATCTGGAAATCGCGGTCCGGATTGAGCTTGATTTCGGAAATTGCATAACGCAGCGTGTTGTCAGTGAGGCTGCCGGGCGAGGTGATGCCCACCGTCTTGCCCTTGAGCGCTGCGAGATCCGCCGGGCCGTTTGCCTTGCCGATCAACGCGTAGGAATGGAACGCGTCCAGGCCGATCAGCACGATCGCCGGCTGGTTGCGGCTGCGCAGACGCACCACATGGTCGGCCGCGCACATGCACAGATCGACACTTCCGCCAACAAAGGCCTGGACCGTCGGGCCGCCGCCCTTGAAGTTGATCAGTTCGACCTCGATTTTCTCCGCCTTGAGGTAGCCCTGCTCCTGCGCCACGACAACCGGCAACAGCGCTTCGTTATACGCGGCCACACCCGCGCGGATCTTTGTCTGCGCCGCTGCCGGAACCGCGCAGAGAACCGCAATCGCGGCAACCGCCGCGGCAAGCGTATGAATGGAATTTGATTTCACTTGAAGGACTCCTTGCGAATTGGCACTTGCAAATACCGGGGAAACGGAAACTGAAGCAGGCGGCTCAGACACCGGCGCGGAACGGCAGCAGCCGGCGCTCCAGCCACTTGACCGCCTCGTTGATGATCATCGCGGCCACCATCAGCGCAACCAGTCCGGTGAACACGCCGGTGGTGTCGAGGCGGCCGCCGGAAAACTCCACATACCATCCGAGGCCGCGGTTCGCGCCGAGCAGTTCGCCCAGCACCGAGCCCACCAGCGCGAGGCCGACGTTGATACGCAATGCGGCAAGAATCCACGGCAGGATGGCCGGAATCTGGACGCGGCGCACGATGTAGCTGCGCGGCGCACGCATCGTGCGCATCAGGTTGAGCAGGTCGCGATCGACTTCACGCAAGCCCTGATAGGCATTCAGGATGAACACGAACACCACCAGCGAGAACACCATCATCACCTTGGAGAAAAGGCCTATCCCGAACCAGATGATGAACAGCGGCGCCAGCGCGATCCGCGGCAGGCTGTAGAAACCCATCAGGAACGGATCCACGGTCTCCGCAATTCGTGGATACGCCGCAAGCACGATTCCCGCGCCCACCCCGACCGGAAGCCCGAGCGCAAGCCCGAGAAAGGCCTGCCAGAGCGTGACCCCCGCATGCAGGAACAGATCGCCCGACGCACCAAGCGCCCAGAGCCTCGCCGCAATCAGGCTCGGCATGCTCAGCCAGAACGGGTCGAGTACCGTGCGCGAGATGATTTCCCAGAGCGCGAGGCTGACCAGAAGAAACAGCATCCGCCAGCCCAATCGTGCGATCGAACCGCGCCCGGTACGGCCGGGATTTTCGACCGCCGGCTCGGCAATTTGGCCGCTGATTTTTCCGTTTTCAGACATACGCGATTGTAAGCGTTAGATGCCGGCGGCGCTGCGCCACAACATATTGCCTGCGAGCCTGCTTCCTGATAGGTTTCATACGTGCAGCGCCCGGGGAGGGCCCGACGCGGCTACGCACGCCAGCACCCATCCACCGACTTCGATGACCCCTCTGAAATCCCCGTCCGTCGCGGAAGTCGTACGCGCGCCCGACATTTCTTACGAGCGCGCCGAAGGCGGTCGGTCGATCGCCGCGCTGTCCGGCGCCTGGGATATTCGCGCGCTGGAATCCCGCGCGCGTCTTCTCGCCCGCAGCATTGCTGACGCCGCGCGCGACTCTGCTCTTCGCTGGGATTTGCGGCAGGTGCAACGCCTTGATCACGTGGGTGCCCTGCTCCTCTGGCAGGCCTGGCACCGCAAGCGCCCCGCAGCGCTCATGCTGCGCGAGGAGCACGAACTGTTCTTCCAGAACCTCGAGCAGGCGAGCAAACGCTCGAGTGACCTCGGCGTGCTTGCACGGTTCGGCTTTGTCCGCAATGTCGGCGGCTACGTGCTGCGCGCAATCGATCACATCACCGGAATCGTGGCACTGCTCGGCCAGGTGCTGATCGATGCAAGCGTGCTGATCCGCCGTCCCTGGCTCGGACCCTGGCGCGAAATTTCCGCCAACGTCTTTCGCATCGGCACCCAGGCGCTCGGCATCACCGCTGCCGTCGGTTTTCTGATCGGCGTGTCGCTGTCGTACCTCTCGGCAGAACAGCTCAAGACCTTCGGTGCCAATGCCTTCATCGTCAACATCCTCGGCATCGGCGTGATCCGCGAACTCGGCCCGGTGATCTGCGCGGTGCTGGTCGCGGGACGCTCGGGCTCCGCGATCACCGCCCAGCTCGGCGTGATGCGCGTCACCGAGGAACTGGATGCGATGTCGGTGATGGGCATTCCACACACCGTCCGGCTGATTCTGCCCAAGGTGATCGCGCTTGCGATCGCACTGCCGCTGCTGATGCTCTGGACCTCGGGCATCTCGCTCATCGGCGGCGCCATTTCGGCAAAGTTGCAGCTTGGCATCAGCATCAAGGAGTTCCTTATCGAACTTCCCGCGGCGGTACCGATCATCAACCTGTGGCTTGCGATCGCCAAGGGTGCCGTGTTCGGCGTGTTGATCGCGCTGATCGCCTGTCATTTCGGACTGCGCATCCAGCCCAATACCGAGAGCCTCGGCGCAGGCACCACCGATTCGGTGGTGAGCGCGATCACCGCGGTGATCATCGCCGACGCCATCTTCGCCATCCTGTTCAAGGACGTCGGGATCAAGCTGATATGAGCACCCACACCGAACCTGCGCTGATCATCGCGCCTATCATCGACGTTCGCGGACTCTGGACCCAGTTCGGCGACCACATCGTGCATCGCGGCGTGGACCTGCAGGTGCGCACGGGCGAGGTGCTGTCGCTGGTCGGCGGCTCGGGCAGCGGCAAGACCACGCTGATGCGTCAGATCCTCGGCCTCGAGACGCCGCTGCGCGGCGAGGTGTCGGTGTTCGGCATCCCGCTTCAGGGCTCGTCGGTGGCCACGCTCAAGAAGATCCGCAAGCGCTGGGGCGTGCTTTTCCAGGAGGGTGCGCTCTACAGCGCGCTTTCGGTCTACGACAATATCGCCCTCCCGTTGCGCGAGTTGCGTGCGTTCAGTGAGGACTTCATCCGTGACATGGTGCTGCTGAAACTCGACATGGTGGACATCGAGCGCCGGCATGCACGCAAGATGCCCTCCGACCTGTCGGGCGGCATGATCAAGCGCGTCGCGCTCGCGCGCGCGCTGGTTCTCGAGCCCGAGCTCGTGTTCCTCGACGAGCCCACAGCCGGGCTCGACCCCGATCGCAGCGAATCCTTCGTCACCCTGATCGCCTCGCTGCAGCGCCAGCTCCAGCTCACGGTGGTTATGGTGACCCACGATCTCGACACGATCGTCTCGCTCTCCGACCGGATCGCGGTGCTCGCCGACCAGAAGATGCTCGCGCTCGGCCCCCTTGCGCAGATCGTCCGCGTCGATCATCCCTTCGTGCGCAATTTTTTCCTCGGCGAGCGTGGCGTGCGCGCTCTCGCCGCGGCAGCATCGCCGATCGATATCACCGGGCTCGCGCGTCCCGCGCCGCCCTCCCCCCACAACACCCTCGAGTGAACCCGCCATGGAAAGCCGTTCCCACGCATTCTTCGCCGGCCTGTTCGTCATCGTGCTGGGTGTTGCGCTCGCCGCCACCGTGTTCTGGTTCTCGCGCGACGACATCCGCCTTGTGC
>CAMBSA010000124.1 GCA_945869935.1 Bordetella parapertussis
AACGGTCTCCGGATCAACCTTGACGACTTCTACAAATGCCTCGATTGCCTTATCAGGCTCTTCGTTCAAAAGAAAATTAAGGCCGCGAAAATAGGACTTCGGTACTGCCCTGGACTCTGAGAGAAGATGTTTCAGGTCGACTCTGGCGGCAAGCCAGCCCAGACCAAAAAACGCAGGAAATCCGAGTAACCACCAGTACTCAAATTCCATGTTCAACCGGCCCCATCAGAATGCTGCCCAAGGATTTGCATTGCATCTCTCTTCGCGATTTGCTTCTTTAGGCTTGCGATCTCCCGGCGCTGCGCAAAGATTCTTGGGACAACGGCAATCATGCCCAGTGACGCTCCTATTATTAATGTAATTAATAACAGGAACGACAACGGTGCGTCCCAAAACACGTCAAAAATGAAATGAATACGCACTGCTTCGGCATTCTTCAGCGCAAACAGGAACAACATCAGGAAAAGAAATGCCCGAAGGAGCCAAGTTAATACACGCAGAAATTTCATCGAAGCGGAATCTCCACGCAAAAACGGCGGCATCTAGGATGCCGCCGTTATTCGCCGTATTATTAAAGGGTCAACCTACCTCGTCGACCCGTTCACGCAGTTCCTTGCCAGCCTTGAAATGCGGCACGTATTTCTCTGGCACATGAACTTTCTCGCCCGATTTGGGATTACGACCAACGCGGGCTGGCCTGTGATTCAGTCCGAAACTCCCAAACCCGCGTATTTCAATCCGCTGCCCCTGAACCAGGCTGTCAGTCATCGCATCAAGAATCATCTTGACGGCGAACTCCGCATCCTTCGCAACCAACTGCGGATAACGGGCAGCAAGCCGGGCGATCAGTTCGGACTTGGTCATGGACCGCACTGCCTCAGTTCTGGGTATTCTTGTTTTCGAGCTTGGCTTTCAACAGCGCGCCGAGATTCGTCGAACCTGAACTTGCAGCGGATTCACTTTGAAGCTTTGCCATGGCCTCGTTCGTATCGGCGACTTCTTTCGCCTTGATAGAAAGATTGATATTCCGGTTCTTGCGATCGACGTTAATGATCATCACGTTGACGGCATCTCCTTCTTTCAGATGCGTACGTGCGTCCTCAACTCGGTCGCGCGATATTTCGGATGCGCGCAGATAGCCTTCGACATCATCTGAAAGCGTCACGACAGCACCTTTGGCGTCAATCGTTTTTACCGTGCCGTCTACTACTGCACCCTTGTCGAAATTCCCGACAAAAGTGTTGAACGGGTCTCCTTCGAGCTGCTTGATTCCGAGAGAGATACGCTCACGCTCCACATCGATTGACAGAACCATGGCCTCCAGGTCGTCGCCCTTTTTGAAGTTGCGTACGGCTTCCTCACCCGGTGCTGTCCAGGAGAGATCAGAAAGGTGTACGAGTCCATCGATACCACCGGGCAATCCGATAAAGATCCCGAAGTCCGTAATGGATTTGATCTGCCCTTTGACCTTGTCACCTTTGCGATGATTCTGCGCGAACTCGTCCCACGGGTTCGCCATGCACTGCTTCATGCCGAGTGAGATCCGCCGGCGATCCTCATCGATCTCGAGAATCATCACCTCAACTTCATCACCAACCTGGACTACCTTTGAGGGGTGAATATTCTTGTTTGTCCAGTCCATTTCCGAGACATGGACCAACCCTTCGATTCCAGCTTCAATCTCGACGAACGAACCGTAATCCGTAAGATTGGTGACTTTGCCGAACAAACGTGTTCCGGTCGGATACCGGCGCGAGATACCCACCCACGGATCTTCGCCGAGTTGCTTGAGACCGAGCGAAACGCGGTTTTTCTCGTTATCGAACTTCAGCACCTTCGCTGTAACTTCGTCGCCAACCGCTAGCACTTCCGACGGATGCTTCACACGCCTCCAGGCGAGATCGGTGATATGCAGCAATCCATCGATCCCCCCAAGGTCCACGAAGGCGCCGTAATCCGTAATGTTCTTAACAATACCCTTGACGATTGCGCCCTCAGACAGGGTCTCGAGCAGCTTTTGCCGCTCTTCACCTTGGCTAGCTTCGAGAACCGCTCTGCGCGACACAACAACGTTATTGCGCTTGCGGTCAAGTTTGATGACTTTGAAATCCATCTCCTTACCTTCGTAAGGAGTTGTGTCCTTGACCGGTCGAATATCGACCAACGAACCCGGCAAAAAGGCGCGGATTCCGTTCGTCATGACAGTTAGTCCGCCCTTGACCTTTCCTGTGATGACGCCTTGGATTACGCTGCCCGCATCCAGCGCCTTCTCAAGATCCATCCAAGCGGCCAGACGCTTGGCCTTGTCCCTGGAAAGGCGCGTTTCACCAAAGCCGTCCTCCAGAGCCTCAATCGCAACAGAAACGAAATCACCCGGCTTCGCTTCGAGCTCACCTCGATCATTACGAAACTCTTCAATCGGGACAAATGACTCGGATTTAAGCCCCGCATTCACAACCACAAAATTCGAGTCGATCCGAACCACTTCGGCGGTGATTACCTCTCCGATGCGCATTTCCTTGCGCGTCAGACTTTCCGCGAACAAGGCTGCAAAACTTTCCGGATGGGGAACAGCTAAGACGACGTTAGACATGGATGAAGGGACCTTTGCCAGCTACCGCTGGCGGGGTTAGTTGAAGAATCGGCAACGTCCGAATGGCAGCGCACATTTCAGATCATCGCCCCAGAAAAACCGAAAAACATTCACTTGGTACAAGGTACTAGTCTGCGGAACCAGCCAATTACCTGATCGACAGCGTCAACCACGGTCATCTCTGTTGTATCCAGCAGATGTGCTTCGGGACATTGGTGAAGCGGTGCAATCGACCGAGATGCGTCACGCGTATCGCGTTCGGTCAAGTCCCTTAGAAGAATTTGCAGGTTAGCATTGATTCCCTTCTCTTTCAACTGCTTATAACGCCGCTCGGCACGCGCTTCCGTACTCGCAGTCAGGAAGATTTTCAAGGCAGCGCCCGGAAATACCACCGACCCCATGTCCCGACCGTCTGTTACCAACCCCGGTGGTAACCTGCATTTGCGCTGCCAAATCAGAAGCGCAGCTCGAACCGACGCTACGGCAGCGACCCGGGATGCCGCATTCGAGCAAGCCTCACTCCGGATAAATTCGGTAACAACTTCTCCGGAAAGAAGGATATCGGTTCCTCGAAACTCTGCTGGCAAAGTGGCCGCTAATTTCCCCAGTAGCGCTTCGTCGGACCATGATGTTCCGTGCATTAGCGCCGAATAGCCTACAAGTCGGTACAGAGCCCCGCTATCCAGATAATGAAACCCGAGAACCTCAGCCACCCTTTGCGCAACCGTCCCCTTGCCGGATGCCGCCGGTCCATCAATGGCAATAACCGGAATCTCAGGAAAATCCGCGCGCAGGGCTGCCATCAGGCAGCCACCCTGGAAAAGTCAGTGAAATACGCCGGATAAGTCTTGGCCACGCAGCGTGGGTCCAGTATCCGTACCGAAACACCTGCTAACGCCGCAAGTGAAAAACACATCGCAATGCGATGATCATCGTACGTTGATACTTCGACTCGGTCACTCAAGCGACCGCCAGGTGGTGGAACAACACTAAGAAAATCCCGGCCTTCGTCGACTTTCGCCCCAAATTTCCGCAATTCGGTCGCCATCGCATGGATTCGGTCAGTTTCCTTTACCCGCCAGCTTCCGATATTCCTAATGATTGTCTTTCCACTGGCGAACAACGCCAGCACAGCAATCGTCATCGCTGCATCCGGAATGTGATTGCAATCAACATCAGCTCCGCGCAAGCCCTCGGGGGCCGGCTCCGACTGAATCCAGTTGTCGCCCATTGTGACTTTTGCGCCCATTTGCGCAAGTACATCTACAAATCGGACATCTCCCTGGATACTTCCCTGTCCAACGCCCTCCACTCGCACCGGATCGCATCGATCCACACCACCGATTGCTCCGGCAGCCAGAAAGTATGACGCTGACGAAGCGTCTCCCTCCACGAAAACCCTGCCAGGGCTCCTATATGATGCCGCTGGTATTTGGAACGCATGCCACCCGTCCCGATCAACTTTTACGCCGAATCGCTCCATCTGATTCAGTGTTATGTCCACATACGGTTTCGAAATCAACTCTCCAAGTACTTCGACCTTTGCCGCCACGCCTGCCAACGGCAAGGCCATCAAAATTGATGAAAGAAACTGGCTAGATACATCACCGCGAATACGCACGACGCCAGAAACATGGATATCACCTTTTCCAATCAGGAGCGGCGGGAACCCCTCCTCGCCCATGTACTCCAAATTTGCCCCGATCGATCGTAAAGCGTCAACAAGGTGTGCGATAGGCCGTTCATGCATTCGCTGAACGCCCGTTAGCTGAAAATTTCCGCCGCTAAGTGCAAGTGCAGCCGTCAATGGGCGAAATGCAGTACCGGCATTGCCAAGATTCAGCACGGCACTCTTTACAGGGAAAGCCCCTCCCACACCATTAACTTCGACGGTTCTGTTTGTCAGATCGATTTCGTACCTGACTCCAAGAGAGCGCAGTGCATCAAGCATCACACGCGTATCGTCGGAGTCCAGCACATCTTTCAGCTGCGTCGTTCCCTGCGCCAGTGCGGCGAGTAGTAGAGTGCGATTGGAGATGCTCTTCGAGCCTGGAAGGGTGATCGTTCCGCCGACACGGCGCAACGGGCCAAGGTCAATGAATTCCATGCGTCGGCTAGTCCTTGCCCCACGGGCGCGCCGGTCGATTTTTCAATTCTCGCGCTCTGGAAAAGAAACGATCAAGCTCGCCACCATTCCCGCTCTTGATATTAGTGGCAAGCTCATTCAGCACGCCTTGGTAAAGACCGATCTCCTCGAGAAGGGAGTCACGATTCGCAAGGCACACATCACGCCACAATTCAGGGTTACTCGCCGCAATCCTTGTTACGTCGCGGAACGCGCCGGCAGAATAATCCAGAAGACGGTCAGGATTGGCATCACGAGCAACACGTTCAACAAGAGCATATGCAAGAACGTGCGGCAAATGGCTGACCACTGCGAGGATACGGTCATGAACCATTGGCGACAACCTTTCCACCCTCGCTCCACACGCCGCCCATGCGTGGGCGACCATGTCGATTGCCCCGCTATCTGTTTCCTTGACAGGAGTTAGCACAACACGCTTTTCATTAAACAGCATCGCGGATGCCGCAGCGGCACCGCTAGCGTCGCTGCCCGAAATCGGATGACCTGGCACAAAACGTGAAAACATGAGCCCGAGGCTCTGCCTCGCCTGCTCCACGACGTTGGATTTGGTGCTGCCGACATCTGTGATAACTGTCCGCACGCCAAGATGCGACTGAAGCGCGGAAAGCACGGGACCAAAGGAACCGACCGGCACAGACACCATTACCAGATCCGCGTGACGTGCATCTTCAAGCGTCGCCCCTGCGTCAACTATTCCCAAGGAAATTGCTTGCGTCAGATTTGCCTTGTCCCGATCCAGTGCCAGGACTCTGCCGACCGTGGCCGACGCCTTCAATCCAAGTGCGAAAGATCCACCGATCAACCCGGGCCCGATAATCAGTACGGTACCAATGTGGAAAGCCACGTTAGACCGACGTCCCCAAGGCATCGAGAAACCGGGCGTTTTCCTCGCGGCTCCCCACGGTAATGCGGAGATGATCCGGCATCCCGTATCCCAGAACCGGGCGAACGATGACACCTCTCCTGAGTAACCGCTCATACACGACCGATGCCTGCGGTGAACCTTTTACCCGCTTGAATGCGACACTCACGAAATTCCCGACCGAAGGAATGAAATCGAGCCCCAGTTGCCGAAACCCTGCCTCCAACTGCAGCATTCCGTCCCGGTTGGACTTCGCGCTTAACTTCACGAAATCGGAATCGCCAAGGGCGGCTATCGCCGCGACAAGCGCGAGATTGTTTACATTGAAAGGTTGACGTACCCGATTCAAAAGGTCTGCCACCGCAGGATCGCAAACCGCAAATCCAACACGAAGTCCGGCAAGACCGTAAACCTTGGAAAACGTTCGCGTCACAATCAGATTACGGTGCTTTCGTACCCATGAAAGACTGTCGTAACGCTGTTTCTCGGGCAGATACTCCGTGTAGGCCTCATCCAGCACAACAGCAACGTGACCAGGCACTAGCGAAAGCAGGCGCTCAAGATCGCTGCCCGATGCAAAAGTTCCCGTCGGATTGTTCGGATTGGCAATGAAAAGTACGCGCGTCTCCGCAGTCACCGCCTTC
>CAMBSA010000125.1 GCA_945869935.1 Bordetella parapertussis
CATTAACACGATCCAGCACTATGTCGAAAACCACAACCGCGATCCCAAGCCGTTCATCTGGACGGCGCGCGCCTCGGACATCCTCGCGAAGGTCGTCAAAGCGCGGGCACGACTCAATAAGTTGCAATCTGTTTGACGCACTACACTAGAATCGCCAGCCCGGAACCCGTCCCCGCCCTGCTTCTGACACCGGCGATGCGGCGGACGGTTAAGATGTAGCCCTGAAAAACAGGGACAGAATGAAGCCCACGATCACCACCGACACCGTACGCTGGCTCATCGACCCGGACACATCGCGAGCCGATGCGGAGCGTTTGCTCGAAGGACTGACCGACGCCGACAAGACCGAAGTCATCCGGCGCCTGGCAAGGACCGCCCGCAGCCAGACGCGCTTCATCGACATCGCCGGCAAGGTGTCGGACAGCCTCTCCCTCGACGTGCTGATACCGCGCCTGATGGAGGTCGTGACCGAGACACTCGGTGCCGACCGCAGTTCGCTGTTCCTGCTGGATCCGGACACGGGCGAGCTCTTCTCGAGGATCATGCAGGGCAACGTCATCGGCGAGGTGCGCCTCCCGGCGGCCGCGGGCATCGCCGGGGCGGTGCTTGCGTCCGGTCGCGGGCGCATCATCCCGGACGCCTACGCCGAGCCGCTGTTCAACCGCGAGATGGACCAGCGCACCGGTTACCGCACCCGCAACCTGCTTTGCGTGCCGATCCGCAACCGCAAGCACCAGCTCATCGGCATCACACAGGCCTTGAACAAGCACGAAGGCGACTTCGACGCGGAAGACCAGCAGATGCTGGAGGCGCTGTCGCAGCAGGCGGCCTCGGCGCTTGAGAACGCTCAGATCTTCGAGAAAGTGGAACGCGTGCAGCGGGAAGAGGCGCTGCTGCTCGAGACGGTGAGCTCCATCGCCTCCGAAATCGTTCTCGAACCGCTGCTACAGAAGATCATCGACGCAGCGACCCAGCTGCTCGATGCCGAGCGCGGGTCGCTGTTCCTGTTCGACCCGGCCACGAGCGAGCTCTATTCCCGCGTCTCCGGCGGCGCCACCGTGCACGAGATCCGCTTCCCTGCCAATGCCGGCATCGCCGGCGAATGTTTCACCCGCGGGGCGCCGATCAACATCCCCGATGCCTATGCCGATGCGCGCTTCAACCAGGACGTCGACCGGCGAACCGGATACACCACGCGCAACATGCTCTGCATGCCCGTCAGCACCCATCACGGCAACCGTGTGGGCGTCATGCAGATCCTCAACAAGACCGCCGGCAGCTTCAAGCCGGCCGACGAGAGCCGGCTGCGCGCGCTGTGCGCGCAGGCCGCGGTGTCCATCGAGAACGCGCAGTTCTTCGAGCAGGTCGATGCCGCGCGCAACTACAACGAAAGCATCCTGCGCAGCATGAGCAACGGCGTGGTGACCATGGATGCCGGCTACACCATCACCAAGGTCAACCGTGCGGTGACGGGCATCCTCGGCATGACCGAAGCGCAATTGCACGGCTGCACCGCCGGCGAAATCTTCGGCCCGCGCAACGAGTGGATCCTGAGAAGCCTGGACAAGGTGCGCTCCAGCGGAAAGTCGGACATCAACGTGGACACCGACCTGCTCCTGGCCGAGCGGAAGTCCGTGTCGGTCAACATGACCACGGTCCCCCTCATCACCACCCAGAACCAGCCCAACGGGTTCATGCTGGTGATCGAGGACATCAGCATGGAAAAGCGCATGCGCAACACCATGTCGCGCTACATGAGCAAGGTCGTGGTGGACAGGCTCCTCGAAGGCGGCGAGGAGTCGGTGGGCGGCATCGGCCGCGAGGTAAGCGTGCTGTTCTCCGACATCCGCGGCTTCACCGCGATGACCGAGCGCCTCGGCCCGCAGGAGACCGTGCTGATGCTCAACGAGTATTTCAGCGCCATGGTCGACATCGTGTTCGCCCACAACGGCATCCTCGACAAATACATCGGCGACATGATCATGGCGGTGTTCGGTTCGGTCGGCAGCGACATCAAAGATGCCGACAACGCGGTCGAAACCGCCAACCGGATGATGACCAGCCTGCGGGAACTGAACCGCAGGCGGCACTCGCGCGGCCACGATGCCATGTCGATCGGCATCGGCATCAGCACCGGGCATGCGGTGGTGGGCAGCATCGGATCGCCCAAGCGGCTCGAATACACGGTCATCGGCGACAAGGTGAACCTCGCCGAGCGGCTCGAGGCGGCCAACAAGTTCTACGGAACAGGCATCCTGCTCTGCCAGCAGACGGTGGCGAGCCTGCACCGCCCCGTGCTGCTTCGCGAGATCGATTTCATCCGCGTGCGCGGCTCGACGCGACCGCTGGCGGTGTACGAAGCCATCGGCCATCACACCGAGGAGAGCTTTGCCGGCCGCGACGAGGTGGTTCAGGCCTATGCCGAGGGCCTCGCGCTCTACCGTGAGCGCAAATGGATGCCTGCGGGCGCCTGCTTCCGGACCGCGCTGCTCAGAAATCCGGACGACCGGCCTTCCCAGATATTCCGCGAGCGCTGCCAGCGCTACGCCGAGGCACCGCCGCCCGAGAACTGGGATGGCGTGTGGTCGGTCGGAACCGGCTGATCCGCCGCCCGCTCACACGCCGGCCCTCAGGCTCTAGCCGTAGCGTTGGACAAACCCCGCGGAGTCAAGGGCCGGACCCTTGAAATCCGCCTGCATGAATTCACAACCGAGCGCCTTGAGGCGGCCCTCGGTATCGTCGTCCGCCACGCCCACTGCCACGACATCGAGCGAGAGATGATGCGCGAGCTCGATCAGCGCGCCAAGGATGCGGCCGGCTTTCTCCCCGTCGGCCGCCGCGGCCGGGGACACATCGAGCAGGATTTCCTGGAACGGCAGCGTGGCGAGAAAGCGCAGCGACGTGATCGCCATCTGCGGATCGTTGATCGACAGACGCACGCCGACCTTCTTCAGTTCAAGCAGGGTGTCCCGGGCCAGAGCATTCGTTGCCAGCAGCGCCGTGCCACTGATCTGCAGACACAGGCGCCCGGCACGCAGGCGCCAGGTGCCCAGCGCACGCTGCACGACTTCCGGCAATTCGGGCTGCAGCAGCGCGCGCGCCGGAAAGGGCACGCAGACATTCAGGTCAAGGCCGGTGCTGTAGCGGAATTCCGAGATGTTCCTGAGCGAACGATTGAGGATCGAGGACACCAGCTCGCTGACGACGCCGGCCGCCTCCGCCGCGGCAAAGGCACGCTCCGGGGATATCCCCGCCCCCGCCGGCGTACCGCCCGATCCGCGCCATCCGAGCCCGATCTGTGCCCCCATGATCGGCCCGAGCTTCAGGTCGTACTGCGGCTTGAAGCTCATCTCCAGCGCGTCGTCCATCACCGCGCTGCGCAGCCGGCTCTCGAAGACCAGATCCTGCACGACCTGTTCGCCCCGCGCCGGCGACCATGTCGCAACGCGCCCGGGGTCCGAGCGCGCATCGAGGCTCGCGCTTCGCGCGCGCTGCAACAGCGTGTCCGCCGCGCCGCCGTCGTGCGGAAACACGACGACGCCGACCGACGCGTCGGTGAAGATCTCGTCCTCACCGATCCACAGCGGCGCCTTCAGCGTGCGCAGGATCTTTTCGGCGGCCAGTTGAGGCACGGCGGGGTCGCCGGTGGTGGCGAGCACGCAGGCAATCTCGTCGCGCCCCATCGTCCCCACCAGATCATCCGGGCGCAGGACATCGGCGCGCAGCGATTCGATGATCGACTCGCGCACCGCATCGCCCACGTGGTAACCCCATGCCGCGTCGACCCGCGCGATCAGCCCGCAATCGACAAGCAGGATGGCAAGGCCCTGCCCGTCCGCCTGCCGCGCCTCGATGCATGAGCGCAATTCATCGAGGAACGGCAACGGCGCCCCCGTCACAGGAAAAGCTCGCGCGGATTGATGGTGACCGTGCCGTCCTCCACCGAGCGCACGATCCGGTAGGGCTCGTCCGGTCGGTACTTGGGTTCGCGCATCAGGTCGAGCATGCGATGCGGCAGGATGGGGGTGCCATGGGCATCCCGGACAACCATGATGCGCGGCTGCATGCGGCGCACCATGTTCTGCGCGATCATGACGGCGATATCCCCGCTGTTGAGCTCGACCAGGGAGCCCACCGGATACACGCCCAGGCACTGGATGAACTGCTCGACCAGCGCCGCCTGGAACAACTTGCCACGCTCCTTGTAGATGATGCTCAGCGCATTGGACGGCGACAGGTTCTCGCCCATCGGCCGGGGCGCGGTCAGCGTGTCGTAGGAATCGACAAGACCGGCGATCTGCCCGATAAGCGAGATCGCATCAGCCCGCAGGCCGCGCGGATATCCGCTGCCATCGTATCGCTCGTGGTGCAGGGAAATGCAGTCGTGCAATTCACCCGGCAGACCGGGCGTCTCGCGCGTGATCTGCATGGAAAGATCCACATGCGTGCGGTATTGCGCGACTTCCGCGGGATTCATCGCGCCGTGCGTCACCAGGTCCGAGGGCAGTCGCAGAAGCCCGACGTCCTGCAACAGCCCGAGCATCCCGAGCAGTTCGAGGATGTTCGGCGGCAACTGGAGGAAGCGGCCGAAGATCGTCATCGTGACCGAAATGCCCACTGCGCGGCTGAGAATCTCGGTGTTCTTGTCCTGCAACTTCACCAGCAGGGCCATGGCATCCGGATTGCGCGTCACGCTCTCGGTGATCTGCACCGCGGCTTCGCGCGCCCGCGGCGATTCGATCGCATGTCCTGTCCCGATGGCGCGCGACAACTCCTTCACCACCGTCGTCGAACTGGAAAAAGCCTTGGCCGCGCGCGGCACCTCGGCCTCGACGCTCGTCGCCATGGTGTAGACGGTCGAGCCGCGAACCTTCGCCAGATCCTCCGGGGTCACCCGGGTCGGGTCCTTCACCTCGGTCTTCTCGGGGTCGACGTAGACCAGCGTGCAGTATTTCTTCAGCGCATCGATCTGACGGTCGTTCTTGAGGACGAACCCCTGGAAGACAAAGGGCGTCCCCGCCCAGGGACGATCCAGTTTTGATACATACATCCCGAATTCCAGCTGATCAACCGGGACTTCTCTGAGCGTCATTACGTTACTCAACTCACGAACGCGAGGTTCAAAAATCGGGGAGCCGGGCCCTGCGGAACAGCTTGGCGCCTCGCGGAAGGCGCCCGCCGGGTGCACGAAACAGCCCGCATGGGCTACAGGATTCTACTGGGAACCCGGGGCTCGAAGCAGGATCAAAGCCGGCAGACATGAAATGCGTCACAGGCGCCGCTCATCCGGACCGATTCGGTGTCGCGCGTCCGGGCTTGAGGCCGGTCGAAGCGTTTCTCCCGCGCCCCGACGCTCCTGGCTACTGAGCGAGCGCGCTTAAACGATGTTCCCGCGCTCGTCTATCTCCACCGGCGACACGGGACGCAGCGGCAGCGCGAGCGCATAACGCGTATGGCGCTGTTCGCCAGAACGCACCAGCGCATTCCTGGCCACCATATCGGCCAGATCCCGCGTGGCGGTTGCCGGCGATGCACCGGTGATGCCGATGTATTTACCGGCGCTCAAACCGCCTTCAAACCCTTCCGGTCCTTCTCGCAGCATGCGAAGCAGCGCTTTTATCTGACGATCGTTGAGCTGATTGCGCAAGCGGTCAAGCAAACGGTTTTTGTCTATCAGGAAATCGACGGCAGCGATCGACCGCCGTTGCGCCTCGATCACGGTCGCGGCGAACCATGCGAGCCAGGGCGTGATCTCCTGATGTTTGTTGTTGGCTTCGAGCGCGTTGTAATAGGCATTCCGATTCGCAAGAACCGTCGCAGCCAATGCGATCAGGGTCGGGTGTCCCAGGCTTTGCGCGAGAACCTTTTCCACGATGGCCCGGCCGACACGGCCATTGCCATCCTCGAACGGATGGATGCATACGAAGAAAAGGTGCGCGATACCTGCACGTGCCAGCGCGGGCAAGGCATCGGACCTTCCGGGTGCCGAGCGATTGATCCAGTCAATGAAGCGGGACATTTCAGCCGGCACGGATATGGATGGCGGCGCCTCGAAGTGAACCGTCGGGTTGTGGATGGCACCGGACACCACCTGCATCGGCTCGACGTGTGCTCGATACGCGCCGACATGCTTCAGATCGCGCCGACCCAGCGTCAGCATCCGATGCCACCGGAACAACAGGTCATGCGATAGCGGTTCGGC
>CAMBSA010000126.1 GCA_945869935.1 Bordetella parapertussis
CGTCCGGGTCGCGGACGTAGGCGAGGTGCAGCGGGACAGGCCGGCCCGCGCGCAGCCCGGGCGGCTCCTCGATGGAGGTGGCGCCGTGCGCGATGGCCGTGGCATGGAACTGCAGCACCTGCTCGGCGGAACTGCACTTGAACCCCACAGTGGCGCCATTGGCGACCCGCCCATGCCTCGGCGGCACGATTCTTCGAGCAATGCGCAGTGTGGCGGCGAATTCAGGATCATCGCCGCAATTGAAGAGCCTGGGGTGATTGTCAGGATACTCGCGCACCTGGGCTTGCCTGCCCGCGCGCCGTCGCGCTCACCAGCGCGGCCGCTCGCGCTCTTCCAGGCGGCCTGATACTCAAGGCGAGAACGGCTCTGCAACGGGGCCGACGATCCCGCGCGGCCTGCGCTCGCGTATAGCGATCAGCGTGCGTCGAAATCGGTCTCGACGGGTCGCCGCAGAGGCCAATAAAGCCGCGGGAGGAGGAAAGCTTTCACCAACCACCAAGCGACTTACCGCTTCCCGGCCTGGTGATACGGCCGCGGATGGCGAAAAAAGCGGTTTGAATTACCTATACTCGCTGCCCATGCCCGAGGACACCGGCCTGCCCTTGCGCTCCAAGGTGCAGAACACCATGCACGCCTGCGGCCACGACACGCACACCGCGATGCTCGCTTCGGCGGCGAAGGCGCTGTGCGCGCGATGCGACACATTGGCGGGTGCCCCGGCAGCAGGATTGTTCGGGCATTGCGTGACGACAGCATGACCACGCCGGCATCGGACGCGAGCGAACTCACGGCCGAAATCGCTTGGCGCCGGCCACCGTCAGTGCGGCGCGCTTATGCGGCGGGTCGCTTCGGGCAGCTTCACTACCGGATTGCAGGCGAGTCCGCGTCGCAGCGGGCTCCGGTGCTGTTCATTCACGCGAGCCCCACCTCCGGCCGGCACTTTGAACCGGTGCTCGCCGAACTGGGAATAGATCGCGTAGCGCTTGCTCCGGACACCCCCGGTTTCGGCGACTCGGATGCACCCGCCTCGCCGCCGGAGATCGACGATTACGCTGCGGCGCTGGGCGAATTCGTGCTCGGTCTCGGCCTGGATCGCGTCGACGTGGTCGGCTATCACACCGGCAGCAAAATCGGCTGCGCGCTCGCCCTGCAGCGGCCCGGCCTGGTGCGCCGGCTGGCATTCGTCTCGACCTCGATCTACACCGCGGCAGAACTGGAGGGGCAGCGGCGCGACTTCGCGGATCCCGGCGTGCCGCGCGACGGCTCTCACATTGCGGCGCGCTGGGCGTTCCTGAACCGCTGGTGCAAGCCGGATATCCCGCTCATCGTGCGGCACAAGGCGGTCGCGGAGTATCTGAAGTCCGGACCGCTCGCGCACTGGGGCCACCGAGCGGCGTTCAACTATGCGCATGCGGAGCATCTGCCGAAGCTCCCGCATCCGGTGCTGGTGTTCAATTTCGACGACGACCTGCGGTTGCCCACGTCGCGCGCGGCGCAATACTTGCGCAACGGCCGGCTGCTGGATCTGCCTTGGGCGCACGGCTCGATCGAGGTGCACGCCGCCGAATTCGCGCGCCAGCTGCGCGAGCATTTCGATTCGCCTGACCGCGCGACTTCAGGCGGAGCCCCCTCAGCGCCGGTACCCACCGCCGGGCCCGCGCGATCGACCGCCTTGCACAGGCAGTTTTTCCACCACGGCGGCGCGCTCGTCCATCTGCAGGAAACCCGGCCCGCGGTGGATGACCGCCCGCCTCTGCTTTTGTTGCACGCGACGCCGAACTCAGGTCGTATGTTCGAGGCCCTGCAGCCGGAGATCGGCCGCGACCGGCGCACGCTCGCGATCGACCTGCCGGGGCACGGCGAGTCCGACGCGCCTGCAACTCCGCCCTCGATCGAGGATTACGCGGGCATCGCGGCGGCCAGCATCGCTGACCTGGGCTTGGAGAAGATGGACGTGCTGGGCATCGATGCCGGCGCGCAGGTCGCGATTGAACTCGCGCTGCGCCATCCCGCCCTGGTGCGCCGTGTGCTGCTGGCCGATGCGCCGGAGGTGCCTCCGGAGGCGCGACCCACCGCACATGCCGCCAATCCGCTTCTGGTCCTGCTGCCCGATGGCTCCCAGGACGTCGAGCGTTACCGCGCTCTGCGCGCAGCCACCCCTGAGCGCGTTCCCGACCCGGTCGTCGCGCGCGATTTCGCCGAAAGCCTGCGTGGCGGGCCGATGGCCTGGTGGGGCCGTCGCGCGGCGATCGACTACGACCTGCGCGCCAGGAAGCGGCTCCTCAGGGAAGCTGCCATTGAACTGCGAGCCCCTGCTGCGCTCGACGCTGCGGCAGTGCGCCGGGCCCTTGACGCTTGAGCGGCTGGCGGCGACAGCTTAAGGTGCCGTTCACGCCTGCGTGCTTGGAGAAACGACCCGCCTCCAGGCCGGAAGACATAGCGAACGCTGCATGCTTGCCCACCAAGGAGGAATCTAGAATGCTAGTTGGCCCACGGAAGAGGTTCCCTTGCCAATGCGGGAGACACATCCATGAGCGTCACGATCTACGGCTCGGGTGCGATCGGCGGCATCATCGGCGCCTTTGCGGCCGATGCGGGCGAAGACGTGCTGTTTGTCGACAAGGCGGCCGAGCATGTTGCGGCCATGAATGCGACCGGACTGCGCATCAGCGGCGCGAGGACGCTTCAGATCAGGGCGAAAGCGGTCCTGCCCAGTGACCTCCAGGCCCCCCTGGGTCTCGTTTTCCTTGCCGTGAAGTCCCAGGATACGCAAGCCGCCCTTGACACCATCGCGCCACTCGCCGGTCCGGACACGGTGGTGGTGTCGCTGCAAAACGGCATGAATCCGCCTGTCATTGCCAGGCGTCTTGGCGAGGCGCAGGTGGTGGGGGCCTTCGTGAGCTTTCCCGCCGACTGGCAGGGCCCCGGCCATATCGAGCAGGGCGGGTCCGGCAACATCTGGATCGGCGAGCTCGACGGTCGGACCAGCGAGCGCCTGGCGCGGATCCGGACGCTCCTTTCGCATTCCGTGACCGCGCACATCACGGACGATGTCATCGGATTTCTCTGGTCGAAGCAGATCGACTGCTCGCTGCTTTTCGCGCAGACGGTCGGCGACCAGACCTTCGCCGACACGTTCGGCACTGCTCGCTACCAACCGGCCCTGACCGCGCTCGTTGGCGAGGGCGTTGGCGTGGCGCTCGCCGCAGGCGTGAAGCTCGGGTGCTTCGGCGCCTTCGAGCCGCTGAAGCTCCGGCCGCGCACGCCCGCCGAGGAGGCGGAGGCGCGCGCCGTGCTGAACCGCTTCGCCGAGCAGACGCGCAGTCAGATCAAGGTGCGCTCGGGCCCGTGGCGTGACCTCGCGGTGCGCAAGCGCCCGACCGAGGTCGACCACATGGTGGGCTGGGTGATCGGTGAGGGGCGCAGCCGCGGCATCGCGCTGCCCCTGAACGAAGCGCTGGTGCGCCAGGTGAAAGAGCTCGAGAATGGCACGCGCCTGCGGGGCCTGCACAATCTCGACGAGCTGGAGGCTCTGCGCGCCCGGTTATACCCGTCGTCCATGGGTCCTCATTAGAGAAGGAAGGGAATCGACATGCAAATCGTAAAGATCCTGGTCGCTGCGTTGCTGGGGTCCGCAGCGCTGCCGGGTGTGTCACAGGAAGCGTATCCCGCCAGGCCGGTCAAAATCATCGTCGCTTACCCGGCTGGCGGCGCGAACGACATCGTGGCGCGCACCATCGGGCAGGAGCTGGCGCAGGATCTCGGCCAGCCGGTGGTGATCGAGAATCGCGGCGGCGCTGCAGGCACCATCGGCGCCGACGCCGCGGCGAAGTCGGCGCCCGACGGCTATACGCTCTTCATGGCGGCGGGCGCGCACACGCTTGCGCCGAGCCTGCACGTGAAGCTGCCGTACGACATCGTCCAGGATTTCCAGCCCATCAGCCTCGCCGCCCTCGGCACCTATCTGCTGGTGGTCCATCCGAGCGTGCCGGCGAATTCGGTGAAGGAACTGATCGAGCTGGCGAAGGCGAAGCCCGGCGCGCTCAACTTCGCCTCTTCCGGCGCGGGCGCGCCGCCGCACCTCGCCGGCGTCCTGTTCCAGAAGCTCGCCGGCGTGACGCTCAACCACGTTCCGTATCGCGGCGACACGCCGGCGATCACCGACTTGATCGCCGGGCAGGTGCAACTCGCCTTCCTCTCGATCCAGCCGCTGATCCCGCAGGTGAAGGCCGGAAAACTGCGCGCGCTCGCGATCACCAGCGGCAGGCGCTCCTCCGCCGTACCCGAGCTGCCGACGGTCGCGGAGTCGGGCTTGACGGGCTATGACGTCGGAACCTGGTGGGGGTTGCTTGCGCCGGCGAAAACGCCGCGGCCCATCGTAGACCGTCTCGCCGCGGCGATGCGCAAGGCGACCGCGGTTCCCGCGGTGAAGGAGCGGTTCGCCGCCGGCGGCAATGCGGCGCAAAGCAACTCGCCGGAGGAGTTCGCCGCGATGATCAGGTCCGAAGTCGGCCGCTATCGGGAGCTCGCGGCTGCGGCGGGCGTGAAGCCGGAGTAACGAACGCCGGACCCTTGCGCGCGCGGCGCGCGCCAGCGGGCTTTCAGCCTTTAAACGGCGCCCTCTTGTCGTACTCCATCGCGGCCTCCTCCATGGTCACCAAGATCCCGCCGCCCTCGGCGACCGCCTTGAGCAGCTTCTCCAGCGCCATCATGCGGTGGCCGCGGCCGATAACGTAGGGGTGCAGCGTATAGGTGAGCACGCCCCAGTCGAAGTTCGCCTTCATGTACACGAAGTCGTTGATCCAGTTCTCGATCACGTGGTTCGCGTTCATGAGCCCGGGCATCAGCTGGGTCTCCAAGCGCAGGAACTCGAAATGCGGGAAATCGTCAAGGCTCCAGGCGATCGGCAGCTCAATGAGCTTGGTCGGCTTGCCGAAGACGAGTGGCTTCTCGATCTCGATCACATCGCCCTGCCGCACGCGGTAGGGCGTGTAGTCGTCGCCCATGAGGCTGCTCTCGTACAGGAAGCCGTGCTTGAGCAGCAGCGGCAGCGTGTGCGGCGACAGGTCCCAGGACGGCGACCGATAGCCGCGCGCGTAGCTGCCGGTCAGCTTCTTGATGGTCTCGTTGCCGCGGATCAGGTTCGCTTCCTCCTGCTCCCGCGTCATCTTGTTGGGCGGAAGGTGCGTCCAGCCGTGGTGGCCGATCTCGTGCCCCGCCTTGAGAATCGCCTCGTTTTGCGCCGGGTAGGTCTCGATCGTGAATCCCGGGCTGAAGAAGGTGCTCTTGATGCCGTACTTCTTCAGCAGGTCGAGGATGCGCGGGATGGCCACCGGGCCGAACTCGCCGCGCGAGATGTAGTTCGGGGTCGTGAGCCCGCGGGCCATGAGCCCGGACATCGCATCGAAATCGAAAGTAACGCAAACGAGCAGGCGCGCCATGTGAGGTTTCCTTTTTGCGGATCGGTGAAAGTGTACAGGCCGGCACTCGGCTTTGGGGGCCGGCTTATGGTAGTTTCGAACCCTTGCGGACTCCCCCGGAGGCGACCATGAAAAGACTCCATCTCATCGTCCTGAGCGCGGCACTCGCCAGCCTGTCCCTCGCCGCGTCGGCGCAGGAGTATCCGCTGAAACCCATCCGGGTCATCACGCCCTACGGCGCCGGCGGCGCCTCCGACATCGTCGTGCGCGCGGGCGTGCACGAGATGTCGAAGCACCTTGGGCAGAGCATCATCGTGGAGAACCGCACCGGGGCAGGCGGGACCATCGGCTTTGAGGCGTTTGCGGCTTCGCCGGCCGACGGCTACACGCTGCTGGGCACGGCAAGCAGCCTGCATGGGATCTCGGCAGCCCTGTACACGAAGACGCTCAAGCACGACCCGAACAAGGACGTCGAGCCGGTCATCGTCCTGGCGAACGTCAGCAACGTCCTGGTGGTGAACCCCGCGGTGAGGGCTAGCTCCACCAAGGAACTGATCGAGCTGGCGCGAACGGCGCAGAACAAGCTGACCTTCGTCTCGGCGGGCGTGGGCACCTCGGTGCACATGGCCGGAGAGCTGTTCAAGAAGATGGCCGGCGTGGAGATGACCCACGTGCCGTACCGGAGCAGCGTCGCCGCGCTGGTCGACCTGACCGCCGGGCGGGTGGACGTGATGTTCGACAACATTCCCTCGGCGCTGCCGCACATCAAGGCGGGCAAGCT
>CAMBSA010000127.1 GCA_945869935.1 Bordetella parapertussis
AGCGCGGCACCCTTGGTACCTCGCTCGTCCTTTTCAACCTGGACGATGAGTTCCTGGCCTTCGTGCAACGCATCCTGGATGCGCGCCTTGCTGACTTCGACGCCGGGCTTGAAATACGCGCGCGCAACTTCCTTGAAGGGCAGGAAGCCGTGACGCTCGGTTCCATAATCGATGAACGCCGCTTCGAGGCTGGGCTCGATGCGGGTGATGACTGCTTTGTAAATATTGCTCTTGCGTTGTTCTTTACTGGCCGATTCGATGTCGAGGTCAAGAAGCTTCTGGCCATCGACGATTGCGACACGGAGTTCCTCGGCCTGTGTCGCGTTAAACAGCATGCGCTTCATAATTCTGTTCTCCCGCGCGCGGAGCGGGCAGGACCAACCGTGCGCCTTTGATTTTGATTCAGGCTATCGCTTCATCGTCATTCGAACGTATAAGGAACGGGAGTCGCGAAGATGGCTGGCTTGTCGTTCGTACCCCCACATTGAAGCAGGGGCGTGAAATCTGCCGGTAGACTTGGCGCGCTTATGACTACTCAGATTTTATTCGGGTCGTACAGACCCACCTTGTGCAAGCTTCGGGTCCTTGCGCCGGCGGTAATGATTACCGTTCGGGGCAGCGGAACCGGGGACAATGACACCGGCACAAACCCGTTTCAAGGGCGAACTGCCGGCTGTCCCGCGACGGAAGCAGCACGGAGATTGTAAAGAAAATGAAGGATTTAAGCAATGTTGTGTCGATTTTGGTGGATGCTGAAGGCGGCGACCAGCGAATCGATAATTTCCTGATGCGCCACTGCAAGGGGGTGCCACGCAGCCATATCTACCGGATTCTCCGGACCGGAGAGGTCCGCGTGAACAGCCGCCGGGTGGACGCGACCTACCGGGTCCAGCCCGGGGATTCGGTGCGGGTGCCGCCGATTCGCATCGCTCAGCGGACCGAAGGCGGCACACGCAAGGCAACCGCGCTGGAACTGCCGGTCATACACGAGGACGACGCGTTGATCGCAGTCGATAAACCGGCCGGCATTGCGGTCCATGGCGGGAGCGGAATCGCCTTTGGGGTGATCGAGCGCTTGCGTGCGGCACGGCCGGACGCACGCTTTCTTGAACTTGTGCATCGCCTCGATCGCGAAACGTCCGGGTTGCTGTTGATCGCCAAAAAACGTTCTGCGCTCAAGGTCTTGCATGAGGCCATGCGCGAGGGGCATGTGGCCAAGCGCTACTTGGCGCTGGTCCATGGCGTGTTCGCGAACGACAAGCGTCGGGTGAATGCCCCGCTCCGCAAATACCTGATGCAGGGCGGTGAGCGGCGTGTAAGTGTCGATGCGGAGGAAGGCAAGGAGTCCGCCACGGTATTCCGCCGGCAGAAGACCTTTGCCGATTGCACTTTGCTGTCCGCGGAACTTGAAACCGGCAGAACTCATCAGATCAGGGTTCACCTCGTCCATATCGGCCATCCGATCGCAGGTGATGACAAATACGGCGATTTCGCCTGGAACAAGGAAATCGCGAAGAAGGGGCTGAAGCGCATGTTCCTGCACGCTGCGGAACTCGACGTCGAGCATCCGCTCACCGGGATCATGTTGAAACTTCGAGCGCCGCTCCCGCCGGAACTGAGCGGCTATCTGGAGAAACTGCAGCCTTCCGGCAAGAAGCCGGAGAAAAGGCCGGCTTGAGCATTGACAGGCATGATGTGCGTCGTCATTGAAATCGTGGCGAGGCAATATAGGGCTGAAAATGCGATATGAACTAATCGTTTTCGATTGGGACGGTACGCTGATCGATTCGGCGGGCGCGATCGTGGCGGCCATGCAGGCGGCATGCCGCGATCTGGGTCAGCAGGAGCCGACGCGTGAGCGGGCAAGCCATGTGATCGGGCTGGGTCTGCGGGACGCGCTTGCGATCGTCGCGCCGGACTTGCCGGACTCCGACTACGGGCGTTTGGTTGATCGCTACCGGTTTCACTTTCTTGCGCGTGACGCTAGCCTGCCGCTCTTCGGCGGTGTCCTCGAGATGCTCTCTGACCTCGAGGCGAACGGTCATTTGCTCGCGATCGCCACCGGCAAGAGCCATGCGGGGCTTCAACGCGCGCTCGAGCAGACCGGTATCAAAAGACATTTTGTCGCCACACGCTGCGCCGACCGGTGCGCTCCCAAGCCGGCGCCGGACATGCTGAACGAACTCATGAGCGAACTCTCCGGCAGGCCGGAATCCACACTGATGATCGGAGACACATCCCACGATCTCGAGATGGCGGCGAACGCGGGGGTTCCCGCCGTCGCGGTCTCCTACGGCGCGCATCCGCGCGACAAACTTGTGCCGTTCTCGCCGATGGCGCTCGTCGATCGAACGGAGGATTTGCGGCAATGGCTGCGGGCGAACGCCTGATTTGTGACAGTTCCGCGCTTATCGACTCCGGCGAGGGGGTGTGTTTTGACACGATGCATCGCGGCAGACGCGAACCGGCCTTCGCCATCAGGTACGAGGGCAGGGTGTATGCCTATCTGAATCGCTGCGCGCACATGCCGATCGAACTCGACTGGAGCCCGGGCAAGTTCTTCGACGGTGAAGGATTGCTTTTGATATGCTCGTCACACGGTGCGTTATACGCGCCGGACACCGGCGAATGTCTGGGTGGTCCCTGTCTGGGCGGACTCGTCGCTCTGGATGTCGAGGAGCGCGAGGGCACGGTGGTACTCAAGGAAAGCGGTAATGGCGGATAGCAACGACGGTCAGTGGGAACGCGGTGTCATAGAGAAACTGGCATTCGAAGCACTGAAGGAACAGCGGCGCGCAAGGCGCTGGGGCATCTTCTTCAAACTCCTCGGATTCGCCTATGTGTCCTTCATCCTGGTTCTTGCGATGGACTGGCATGTCGATGGCGAGTCGATCTCGGGATCCAAGCACACGGCACTGGTCGAGATAAGCGGAGTCATCGACTCCAAGGGCGACTCGAGCGCGGACCGTGTGATGGGTGCGCTGCAAAGCGCGTTCAAGGACAAGAACACGCAAGGCGTGATCCTCAGGGTGAATTCGCCCGGCGGCAGTCCGGTGCAGTCAGGGATCATCTATGACGAAATCAGGCGACTGCGCGGCCTGTATCCCGCGATCCCGATGTATGCGGTCGTAGAGGACATCTGTGCCTCAGGCGGCTACTACATCGCGGCGGCGAGCGACCGGATCTATGTCGACAAGGCAAGCCTGATAGGATCCATCGGGGTTGTGATGGACGGCTGGGGATTTACTGGCGTAATGGATAAGCTGGGCGTGGAGCGCAGGGTGCTTACTGCTGGCGAAAACAAGGCTTTTCTTGACCCGTTCGCGCCCTCCGATCCGAAGCAGCGGGAATACGCCCTATCGATGCTCGGTGAGATACACCAGCAGTTCATCGACGTCGTGAAAAAGGGCAGGGGCACGCGACTCAAGGAGTCCCCCGAGCTGTTTTCCGGCCTCATATGGACCGGTCAGCGGAGCATCGAGCTTGGGCTCGCCGATGGCCTGGGGAGTATCGAATTCGTCGCGCGCGAGGTGGTAAAGGCGGAGACGATCATCGACTTCACGCAAAAGCAGAATTTTGCCGAGCGGGTTGCCAAGCGTTTTGGTGCCGGCGTGGCCGAGACCTTCGCCCAGTCCCTCGGAATTCGCGGATCAGGCCTGCGCTGAACCGGCGGTCACGGCACGGTGATGCCGTGTTCCCGGAGCAGGTCCACCAGAGCAATAAGCGGCAGGCCGACAAGCGCATTGGGATCGTCCCCACGCATACGGGACAGTAGCGCTATGCCCAAGCCTTCGGATTTTGCACTTCCGGCGCAGTCGTACGGCTGCTCCTGGCGCAGATATCGTTCGATGAGAGCGTCGTCGAGCAACCGAAATCCGACTTCATAGGGCACGATCCGTGATGCGGCCAGCCCGGTATCGGAATTCACGACAGACACCGCGGTGAAGAACATCGCAGTCTTGCCCGAAAGGTGGCGAAGCTGAACGACGGCATTTTCGTGAGTTCCGGGTTTGCCCAGAGTCTCGCCTTCGCACCATGCGACCTGATCCGAGCCGATCACCAGCGCCGCCGGCGTGGATGCAGCGATAGCCCGCGCTTTTGCCAGCGCGAGGCGCGCGGCGAGCCGGTCCGGCGCTTCTCCCGGAAATGCGGACTCGTCCACCCCGGGACTGGCGACCTCAAAGGGCAACCCTAGCCGGGCAAGCAACTCACGGCGATAACGGGAAGTCGAGGCCAAGACGATTTTCATTGCTTGGGCAGAGGAGGGAATTTCAGGTCAGGCCCGAGTTTCAGGCGGGTTTCAGACGATTGCCTATCGTGCGCTGGAAACGAGGGTAAGGCACTGAACAACTTGGCAATTCCTTTGACAACAGTGAGCTAAAACGATATTATGGCGGGCTTATGTCGCAAATAGGGCGAATCGATAGCTTCCAGTTCGCCCATAGCGGTTCCGGTCTGACCGGGAGGCTCGGCGCGGAGCAGCTTTCTCGATTGGCGGATCAACAGGTTACGCTGAACGAGCTTTCGTTTGAGCTCCGCGGCGGAACGAATCGTTCGGGCAAGCTTTGCCTACATCTGGCGGTCAAGGGCAGTCTGACGCTGGTTTGCCAGAGATGCATGGGACCTCTCGATTTTCCTCTGGATTTTGATGCCGAATTGGAAATTGCTGCTTCGAAGGAGGAAATCGAACTGGCGGACGACGAGGTCGACAGAGTGCTCGGTTCCAGCGAGTTGTCGGTGCCGGATCTGGTTGAGGACGAAGTGATGCTTGAGTTACCGATGGTTCCGCGGCATGAAAGCTGCGGTGCGTCGAACGAGGCAGGAAAAAGAGGACGGGCATCGCCTTTCGAGGCGTTGGCCCGATTGAAGATCGGTAGCGGTCGCTAGTGCGGCACGCCTCCGACACAGTCAGGATCAAAGGAGTCAGCCATGGCAGTTCAGCAGAACAAAAAATCGCCCTCGAAGCGTGGCATGCATCGCGCGCACGATTTCCTCGTCAAGACCCAGCTCGCCGTCGAGCCGACCACGGGTGAAGTCCATATGCGGCATCACATCAGCCCGACCGGCTACTATCGCGGCAAGAAGGTGCTCAAAACCAAGGCTGACTAGGGCGCAAGCCTGGCGAACGAGGCAGGCGACTCCGCCATTCCTCGCGCTCTGAATTTCGGCTGAGAGAAGCCGGTTGCCGACGACCATCTCGATCGACTGCATGGGCGGTGATCACGGGCCATCCGTGACCGTCCCGGCTGCGGTCGAATTTCTCTCGTGTCATCCGGATGGCCGGGTGATTCTCGTCGGGTTGAGTTCGGCCATCGAGTCTGAACTGCGCCAGGTCGGAGCGGACCCGCGTGGTCGGTTGAAGATCGTTCACGCGAGCGAAGTCGTGAAAATGGACGACGCGCCTGCCGTGGCGCTTCGCAGCAAAAAGGATTCCTCGATCCGAGTTGGCGTCGAACTCGTCAAATCCGGTGATGCACAGGCCTTCGTTTCGGCCGGGAATACAGGCGCACTGATGGCGATTTCGCGCTTCGTTCTCAAGACATTGCCGGGAATCGACCGGCCCGCGATTGTCTCTGTATTGCCTTCGATGAAAGGCAGCACCTACGTGCTTGACCTGGGGGCCAATGTGGACTGCGGCCCCGAACACCTGCTGCAGTTCGCAATCATGGGGTCGATACTCGCGGAGTCTGTTGAACACAAGGAGCGTCCGAGAGTCGGGCTTCTGAATATCGGCGAAGAGACGATCAAGGGCAATGAGGTCGTAAAGAAGGCAGCCGAACTGCTTCGCGAAAGCGGCCTCAACTTCATCGGTAATGTTGAAGGGGATGACATCTACAAGGGCAAGTGCGACGTCATCGTATGTGACGGTTTCGTCGGCAACGTTGCGCTGAAGACATCAGAAGGGATGGCGCAGATGCTCGGTACTTTTCTGCGCGAGGAATTCACCCGCAACTGGATGACTCGTGTCGCGGCCCTTGTCGCCGCGCCGGTGCTCTCGGCGTTCAAGAAGCGTGTCGATCATCGCCGATACAATGGCGCGACGCTGATAGGACTGAAGGGTGTGGTGGTCAAGAGCCACGGTTCTGCGGACCGTTTCTCCTTCGGGCGGGCGATCGAGCGAGCGAGCGAGGAGGCGCGAAACGAAGTTGTCAGCCGGATTTCCCAACGCCTCGGAACTATGGAGAACG
>CAMBSA010000128.1 GCA_945869935.1 Bordetella parapertussis
CCCGCCATCCGGTGAAAAGACCGCCGAGGCCACCCAGGCATCGTGCGCCTTGAAGCTGCGCAATTCGCGCCAGTTGGCGGTGTCCCAGACCCGGACGGTGGCATCGAAGCCCGCGGTAAGCGCCGTCTTCCCATCGGGCGAAAACGCAACAGAACTGGTCGCATCGGTGTGGCCGCGCAATTCGGCGACTGTGTTTCCAGTAGCCACGTCATACACCCAGGCAATGTTCATGTTGCTCGTCCAGCTGGCAAGAAGCTGCCGGCCGTCGGGCGAAAACGCGAGCTTGCCCGCGCCCCGGGGGCCAGGCTGCTGCGGATAGCTGACGTAGATGCGCCGGACTTCGCGGCCGCTTGCCGCGTCCCAGAGCGCAATCGTCTGGCGCGTGCGTCCGGACGAAACATTGCTGGTGGCGATCAGCTTGCCATCGGGCGAATACGCAAGCCCGCTGACAAAATCGTCATGAATATTGGATATCTTGCGCAGCTCGCGCCCGGTCTCCGGGTCCCAGAGGCGCAGGCTGAAGTCCCCGGACACCGAGGCCACTTGTTTGCCGTCGGGCGACACAGCCACCCGGTTCACCCAGTCCTCGTGGCCGTTGAAGGTTCTGATTTCACGCCCGGTCTCGAGGTCCCACAGCCGGACGGTACGATCCCAGGACGACGACACCACGCGCCTGCCGTCCGGAAACACCGCGAGCGACGTCACGTTGGCCGAATGGCCGAGCATCGAGCGGATTTCACGGCCGGATTGGGCGTCCCACAGGCGCAGCGTCGCGTCGCCGCCCGCGCTGACGACAAAACGTTCGTCGGGCGTGTACACGGCGCCGGTGATATTCGATCCGTGCCCGGACTGAACGTAGAGTTCAGCGCGGTCCTGCGCATGAGTGCTCGCCGTGAACGCGGCGAGCGCGCACAGAGAGAGCCTGATCAGCGAGCGAAAAATTGCCATCCGGATGTCCCAGAGGAAGCGAACCATTCGAAGCGGGCGTCGGGTTGCCGGTGCACCCTCCGTCCATTATGCTTGGCCAAGTTTAATCCCACAGCCGTATTCCTATGCTTTCGCCCGGCGCCGAGAAACAGTGCCGGGAATTCTCGCGGATTCCGCCATGCCCGATACGATCACACCCTCCCCGTCGTTCAAGTGGACGACCCCCTATCTCACGCAGCGCCGGCCCACCTTCGCCCGCAACGTGGTGTCCACCTCGCAGCCGCTTGCCTCGCAGGCAGGGCTGCGCATGCTGCTTGCCGGCGGCAACGCGGTGGACGCGGCGATCGCCACCGCGATCACGCTCACCATCGTGGAGCCGATCTCCAACGGCATCGGCAGCGACCATTTTGCGATCATCTGGGACGGCAAGCAATTGCACGGCCTGAACGCCTCGGGCCGCTCGCCCGCCGCCTGGACACCCGAGTACTTCAAGAAACTCGGCGGCATGCAGGCGCGCGGCTGGAACGCGGTGACGGTGCCGGGCGCGGTCTCGGCCTGGGTGGAACTGTCGAAGAAATTCGGCAGGCTGCCGTTCGAAAAGCTGTTCGAACCCGCGATCGACTACGCGCGAAACGGCTTTCCGATCTCGCCCTTCGTCTCGCACCGCTGGGGCCTGCAGGTCGAAGAACTCAAGATCCAGCCGGGGTTTTCCGACTACTTCATGCCCGGCGGTCGCGGTCCGCAGCCCGCTGAAATCTTTGACATGGCAGATGCGGCGGTGACGCTGGAGAAGATCGCCGCGACCAAGGGCGAGGCCTTCTACCGCGGCGAATACGCCGAGAAGATGGAAGCCCATTCCAAGGCCTGCGGCGGTGCGATGACCCGCGGCGACCTTGCAGCGCACACGATCGATTGGGTCGATACGATGCGCCAGGACTACCGCGGCTACACCGTGCACGAGTTACCGCCCAACGGACAGGGCATCGTCTGCCTGATTGCGCTCGGCATCCTGCAGAACTTCGATATGAAGGCCTATCCGCTTGACTCCGCCGACAGCGTGCACCTGCAGATCGAGGCCTCGAAGCTCGCCTTCGCCGATGCGTATCGCTATGTCGCGGATACGAACTTCATGCCGTTCAAGCCCGATGCGATGCTCGATCCCGCCTACCTCAAGTCACGCGCCAAACTCATCGACATGAAAAAGGCGCAGGACTTCGGCCACGGCGAACCGCCCAAGGGCGGCACCGTGTATCTCACCGCCGCGGATGCGGACAGCATGATGGTGTCGATGATCCAGTCGAACTTCATGGGCTTCGGCTCGGGCGTGGTGGTGCCGGGCACCGGCATCAGCCTGCAGAACCGCGGCTCGGGTTTCAACCTCACCCCCGGCCATCCGAACGAAGTCGCGCCGAACAAGCGACCGTTCCAGACCATCATTCCGGCATTCGTCACGCGCGACGGCCAGCCGGTGATGACGCTCGGCCTGATGGGCGGCAACATGCAGCCGCAGGGCCATGCGCAACTGATGGTGCGCATGGCCGATTACGGCCAGAGCCCGCAGGCCGCGATCGATGGCCCGCGCTTCCGGATCGTCAAGGGCGTGGAGATCAACCTCGAGACGTTCCCCGCGGGTGTGGAGGAAGAACTCGCCAAGCGAGGCCACAACATCACCGAACTGCCCGAGGGCTATATGGACTTCGGTTGCAGCCAGATCATCTATCGCCTGCCCGACGGCTACGCCGCGTCCTCGGACTCGCGCCGGGACAGCCTGCCGGTGGGCTACTAAAAAGAGTGCCTGACAGAATTGCTGTCAGGCGCTCTGATGCCGGGGAGCGCGAGGGCAGGAATTCCCTCGCATTCTCGGCCCTCAGGGTCGCTGACCCGTAATTGCACACTTTCCTGTTTTCAGGCCCAGCAACGGCGTGTCAAAGCGGAATATTCGATTGCTAAATTTGGCAATCGCCTGAGCGTCGGTCGCTCAGTCCGCCTGCACCGCACGCTCCGCCGCCCAGGCACGAAGCGCGGCGATTTTCTCGGCCATCACCACCGAGATCGGCCGTGTCCGCGAAAGTTCGTGTGCGACATGGGCCGTCGCCAATGGAACCTTCCCGGCATGCGCCTCGTAGAGCGCCGAGACGATCGCCTGTTCGATTTCCGCACCCGAGAATCCCTCGGAGGCACCGGCCAGCGAAACAAGGTCGAACTTCGCCGGATCGAGTTTGCGCCGCTTCAGGTGGACCGAGAAAATGCTCTGCCGCGCCGGCGCCTTGGGCAGATCGACGAAGAAGATTTCATCGAAGCGCCCCTTGCGCAGGAGCTCCGGCGGCAGGCTGGAAATATCGTTGGCGGTGGCCACGATGAACACCCGCGAGTTGCGCTCCGCCATCCAGGTGAGCAGGGTTCCGAGCACGCGACGCGACACGCCGCCGTCGGAGTCACCGCCCGAGTCGCCGGCGATGCCCTTTTCGATCTCGTCCATCCAGAGCACGCACGGCGCCATCGCGCCGGCCACGCGCAGCGCCTCGCGCATGTTGCGCTCGGTCTCGCCGTGATACTTCTGGTACAGCGTGCCGAAGTCCATCCGGAACAGCGGCACATGCCAGGCACCGGCGACGCATTTCGCCGCCAGGCTCTTGCCGGCGCCCTGCACGCCAAGCAACAGCACGCCCTTGGGCGCAGGCAACGGATTCGCGGCATCGGATGACAGGAACACCTCGCGGCGTACCTTGAGCCAGCGCTTGAGATTGTCCAGCCCGCCGAGTTCGTTGATGTCGGGTATGCCGGGTTCGAGCGTGAGCACGTCGCTGGCCTGAAGCGACTCGTGCTTGGTCTTCAGAACGCGACCGATGTCGGCGAGCGTGATCGCGCCGTCATCGCGGATCGCCATGCGCGCAAGCCGCCGTGCATCCTCTTCGGTGAGACCCTGCAGGTGCTGCACCAGCATGTGCAGCGCATCGCGACTCGCACCCACCTTGTCGCCGGTCGAGGCGCGGTAGTTCGCGGCCTCTTCGTTCAGGATCTTCTGGATTGCCGCCGGATCCGGCAGGCTGGGCGTGAACTTCGCCGCGAGATGCGAAATTTCCGCCGGCAATACCAGTTTGTGGGAGAGAAAAACGAGCATCCGGCGGACCACCTCCGCTTTCTGCGAAATGTTCTTGATGATGCGAACGACAAGCGGATCGTCGAGAAACGGATGCGCGTCGAGGAACACGTAGATCGCGTCCTGCGGCGAACCTTCCACATGGCGCAGCGCCTGCCCGATCTCCACCGTGTTGTAGATCGAATCCGCCGAATTGCGGCTGCGCAGGCCGCTCGACACGCTCCAGACGAACAGCGACCGGTCATTGAGCGCCGCGAAACGCTCCATCATCGCGAGGAGCTTGTTCTCCTCGTGCGACTCCACCGCCACCACCGGCGTGCGCGCCTGCAGCAGCGTCTCCAACTCACGGATATCTTTCATGCAGAGCGTCTTTGTTGTTTGGGAACCGGTTCGTCCGGTCCTCTCCCTGTGTGCAAAAGCCTAGCACGCGCGAACCGGGGATGCCTGCCGATCAGAACAGGTTTCAAGCGCCCTCTGCGCCGAGAATCGGCGGCAACGGCGAATCGAGAGCGGCGCAGATCGCACGTATGAGTTCGGCCTCGCCGGTGGATATCCGGTCATCCGACATCACCACCGCGAGACATGACTTGATGAATGCGGGCTTGGCAAGCGGCGCGACCAGGTTCAGTTCCCGGAGCGCCGCCTCCACCGCGGGAAACTTGAGCTCCGCGGGTGCGCGCATCGACTGCCCGCGGATTCCCAGTGCGCCACAGGCACCGGCGAAGGCGTTCTCGCCCGACTTGCCCGCATGCGCCAGCAGGGACAGCACCAGCGCAGCCGGCACGGCTGCGGCCTGCGCGGACCGGTACTTCACCGGCGGAGCGCCCCGCGTCGCCGAACCAAAATGCCGCCTGCAGAGGGTGAGCATCACGAATTCGAACAATGTCACCCGGCGGTCCGCCTCCACCAGCGACTGCATCTGCGCGAGAAGCGCCTCCCGCGAGGCGGGCGGCAGGTCGCGCAGCGTCGGGACCGCGAGATCGAGCAGCGGCAGGCGAAACGCAGGCCCGAGTGGCCGGAACGCCTCCTCGAGGGCCAGCGCGCGATCCGCCATCGCCTGTCCGGAGGACGCTGCAATCAACGCCGCCTGGCGTCCGCGCACCTCGCCGCCGGACGCGATCAGCAACGCGTAGAGCGCCGCCTGCGCGCCCTCGACGGTCACGATCGCCTGGCGCACCGGTTCGGGCATGTCGAGCAACAGGCCGCGGGCGTAGTCCATATGCCGGTGCGTGGGCTTGCCGACGCTTTCCACCACGTCGCGCGCGCTGGTGCTGACGGATCGGTCCGAGGTGCGTCGCGCCTGATCCGGAACGCTTGCCATGCGCATCGCGCCCGCCTGCCCTCCGGCGAATGCACTTGCCGCCCCGCCCGATTCACCCAGCCCGCCGATCTCACTGACTTCGCCAATGCCGTCCGAGGAAGGTTCCGTCACGGCGGCGGCCTTGTTCGCACGCGAGCGCAGAAACAGCAGTCCGCGCTCGCCCATCAACCGGCGAATGCGATCCTCCACCGGGGGATGCGTGTCGAACAGGCCGCCGCGCACCGGGTTGCCGAAATACATGTGGCTCAATTCCTCGGCATGCGGGTTCGCGATCACGCCCGAGCTGCTGCCGATGGTGTAGAGCGCGCCGGCAATGCCCTCGGGATTGCGGGTGAACTGCACCGAGGCGGCATCGGCCAGGTATTCGCGCTCCCGCGACACCGCCGCCTTGATCATGCGGCCGAAAAACACACCTATCCAGCCGATGAGAAGGAGTGCGAGCCCGAGAAAAAATATCCCGTTGATGCCGCTCTTGCGTTCGTCGCGGTTGAACGTCGTGTCGCGATCGGTGTTGTCCGAGCTCGCCCGCATCATCGAGCGCCCCACCGTGCTGATTACCATGATGCCGGAGACGACCGCGAGCAGGCGCACGTTCAGGCGCATATCGCCATTGAGGATGTGGCTGAACTCGTGCCCGATCACGCCCTGCAGTTCGTCGCGGCCAAGGCGCTCGAGCGTGCCGCGCGTCACTGTGACCGCGGCCTCGTTGGGCGAATAGCCGGCGGCGAACGCGTTGATGCCCTTTTCCTCGTCCATCACGAACACCAGCGGCATGGTGATCCCCGAGGCAATCGCCATCTCCTCGACCACGTTGAGCAGCCTGCGCTC
>CAMBSA010000129.1 GCA_945869935.1 Bordetella parapertussis
CCCGCGCGCTGCGCGAGGCGTTCGATCGCAACCAGCGAATCCCCCGCCACATGCCCGCGCGCCGACCAGCCCAAGCCGCGCACATAACCCGCGAGCACCACCGCGAGTTCCGCGCAACGCAGGTCGGTGCGCGCCGCGTTGGTGCCGAGGATCCACGCATCGCCGGGTTCGCCCTGCTTGGGCTCGCAGCCGAATTCGATCAGGTACACCAGCGCATGCGTGTGCGAGGAATGGTCTTTCGCTATCCAGTCCGATGCCTCGATTGCGCACACGCCTGCAATCGAGGCATCAAGAAAGTACGCGGTGGCCTTCAGGTTGCGCGAGCGGTGTTCCGTATCTTCCGGCACCGGCGCCTTCGCGGGCGCGATCTCGCCGTCGAGGTACTTCACGCAGAGTTCGCGGTATTCCGGGATGGCCGCCGCGATCGAATCGGCGGCAGCTCGGGCCGAGTCCTCCGGCATCCGCGCTTCAGCCTCCGGGGCTGCCGCGTCGCGCGCAAGCAATTCGACCGGCAGGTGGCCCATGTCGTAGGGGCGGTCGCGGTTCGAATAGATGCGCGGCATGCCGTGCCTCCTGAGTTACTCGGCCTTGATCCCCGCCTCTTTCACCACGCGGCCCCACTTCGCGTACTCCGCCTTCACGAAGGCGCTGAACTCCTCCGGCGTGCTGCCGAGAGGCTCCGCGCCAAGATCGACGAGGCGCTTTTTCAGGTCGGCGGAGCCGGTGGCCTTGCGGGTTTCCTCCGACAGGCGGTCGATGATCGCCTTCGGTGTCTTCGCCGGTGCGAACACGCCGAACCAGGCGCTCACGTCAAAACCGGCGAGGCCTTGTTCGGCGAGCGTCGGCAGCTCGGGCATGCTCGTAATTCGTTTTGCGCTGGTGACGCCGATGCCGCGCAGCTGGCCCGCGCGCAGCCGCGGGATGATGCTGACCGAGGTCGAGAACGCCACCGGCACCTGGTTGCCGATCAGACCCTGCAGCACCGGGCCGCCGCCCTGGTAAGGAACGATCGTAAGCTGCACGCCGGCCATCGACTGCAATAGCACGGTGGACAGATGCGGCGTGCTGCCGAAACCGGGAATCGCGGCCGAGGTGCCAGGCTTGGCCTTCAGCAGATCGAGCAGCTCCTTGAGGTTGTTCGCCGGCACCGAGGGATGCACCGCGAGTATGTCCGGCGCGGTGGCGACGCTCGACACCGGAGCCAGCTCATCCAGCGTGAAGCCGAGACCCTTCATGAAATGCGGGTTGAGCGTGTTGGCAATCGAGCCCATCAGCAGGGTGTAGCCGTCGGGCGCGGCCTTCGCCACCGATTCGGAACCCACGTTGCCGCTCGCGCCGACGCGGCTCACTACGACGAACTGCTGGCCCATCTGCTCGGTGAGCTTTTGCGCGAGCAGCCGGGTGACGGTGTCGGGCGTGCTGCCGGGAGAGGACGGTGCAATCAGGGTCGCCGGGCGGGTGGGCCATGCTTGCGCGTTTGCACCGTTGGCAATCAGGGTCGCGCACACCGCGACGAGCAATCGAAGTTTCATCGTTTCTGCCTTTCAGTTTGAATTCTTCAGCCGCTTCAGCCGACGGTGCTTTAGCCCAGCCGGCGGCGCAGTTCGGCAAGGGTGTCCGCGGCGGGCGCCGGAAGCCGCTCACCGGCCGGGGGGCAGGCTGCCTGCACCCCCGGCCGCGCGAGCAGGCGACGCGCCCAGTCCCCTGCGGCGGGACGCGTCTCCCAAAGGAACTCCATGCCGAGGTTGACCAGGCGGTCGGCGAACGAGGCCATCGCCACGTCGCCGAGCGAAAACGCATCGCCCGCGAGCCAGCGTCCGGTCGTTCCAAGCGCGGACTCCAGTCGGTCCGCCACCGCCTCGGCCGCACGCGTGGCGCGCACAAGCGCGTCCCAGTCGATCTGCGGGTTGGCGCCTTCGAGAAAGCGCTTTCGCTTCGCCTCGTCCGGCAGCCGCGCCATGCGCGCTTCCAGCTCCGCGCGCGGCATGGCGGAGAACTTCGGCTTGTAGAGCAGCTGGAAGCTGGTGTCGCGCACCGCCAGATGCGCGACACCGTCGTGGTATTTCAGCCAGCGCCGCGCCTGCAGGCGCTGTACCGGGTCGCGGGGCATCAGCGGCGGCTCGGGGAATACCTCGTCGAGGTACTCGGCGATCGGCGAGGAGTCGTACAGCTTCACGCCGCGATGCACCAGCGTGGGCACTTCGCCCGCCGGGTTGATCGCGAGGTACGCGGGTGTGCGCTGTTCGATCTCGAACAGGCTGATCGGGTGCGGGGTCCAGGCCAGCCCCTTCTCGGCGAGCACGATGCGCACCTTGAACGAATGGGTGGAGATCCACTCGTGCCAGAGTTCGAGGCGCTCGGCGGGCGGGGTCATGGCGAGGATACGTCGGTGCTGCGACGCTGCATGAAAAGCTCCATTGGAAGTTCGGTGCCGATGCCGCGTTCGCGCGCGATCTCGAGCACCCGCTTGCACACCGCGGCGAACTGGTTGCCCATGCCGCCGTTGTTGTTGTGATAGGTGATCTGCGAGGGCGAGCTGCGACGCGGCGCGCGGCCGGTGACGAGTTCGCCGATTTCGCTGATCTTCTCCCAGGTGATCATGCCGAGCCGCAGCGGCTGGGTGAGTTCGAGCTGGTCGTCGATCTCGACCTGCTCCTTCAGGTTCACCGTGATCAGGTCCGCCCGGCGCGCGCATTCGTCGTCGAGCTCGCGCCGCGGGTCGAAGCGGCTGGGCGAGAGCATGCCCACCACATGGCTGCCCGGCGCGAGCCATTCGCCGAACAGGATCGGGCCGGCGGCGTTGGTGGCGGAGATCGCGATGTCCGCGCCACGCACCGCGAGTTCCGGGCTGTCCACCGGCTTCGCCTCCGAAAAACCGAAGCGCTCGCCCATCTGCTCGGCAAAGCGCGCGCGGTTGGCGGGGGTGGGCGAATAGACGCGGAGTTTTTTCAGCGACGGCCGCACCACCTTCATCGCCTCGACCTGCGCCGCCGCCTGCTTGCCCGAGCCGAGGATGGCGAGCGTTTCCGCATCATCACGTGCGAGGTATTTCGCCGCGATGCCCGAGGTCGCGCCCACCCGCAGCGCCGACACCGCGTGGTCGTGGACGATGCCGATGAGTTCGTTGGTGTGCATGTCCCACACCAGCACGAAGCCCGACACGTCGCCGCGGAATTCCAGTCGTTCCTTGCCGTCGCGCATGGGCTTTGCGATCTGCGCCGCGTCCACCCGCAGCGCGGTGACGCCCATCGCCGGCACCGTGCCACCGATCACGTTGAGCCACGCCCAGCGCGGCTCGTTCCAGTTCTTTCCGGTGCCCTCCAGCGGTGAATGGATGCACTTTCGCGGCAGCACCTGCGCATGGCCTTCGCCGAGATCGCGAAACGAGGCCTCGACCAGGTCGATGGCCTCATGCATCGACACCAGGCCGCGGGCCTGATCGTTGGTGACTATGAGGGTGGTGTCGCGCATGGGGGAGAATTTCGGAAGAGGGGAGGATCATAACAAGCAAGGCACAGCGCACGGATGTGCGATCAGCCTGCCGGGCGTAAATTGCCAAATTTAGCAATCGAAATGCCCACTTTCACGCATTGGCACTGGATTCTAAAAAATAAAAGTGCGTGATTTGTGCCGCGCGCACTTCAGCCGGCTACTCCAGCTTGATCCCCGCCTGCTTCACCACCTTCTCCCAGCGCGCGAGGTCGTCGCGGATTTGCGCCGCGAACTGTTCCGGGGTGTTGCCCACCGGTTCGATGCCAAGCACCGAGTAGCGTTCGCGGATTGCGGGCTCCGCCAGCACCGCGACGGTTTCCTTGTTCAGGCGATCCACGATCGCGCGCGGCGTCTTCGCCGGCGCGAGGATACCCACCCAGGAATCGACGATGAAGTCCGCCAACCCACTCTCGACGAAGGTGGGCACATCCGGAAGCGACGAGGAACGCTTCGCGCTCGACACGCCGAGCGCGCGCAGCTTGCCGGACTTCACATGCTGCTGCGAACTCGCCACCGCGGTGTACACCAGCGGGACCTGCCCGGCGATCACGTCGATGATCGCCTGCCCGCCGCCCTTGTAGGGGATGTGCGTCCAGTCGAGGCCGTGGCGCTGCTTCAACATTTCGCCCGCGAGATGCGGCGTGCCGCCGGTGCCCGAGGTGCCGTACGACAGGGTATTGGGCTTGGTCCTGGAGTAGGCGATGAGTTCGGTCATGTTTTTTACCGGCAGCGAGGGGTGCGCCACCACGATGAGGGTCGCATCGCCCAGCTTGGTGATCGGCGCGAAGTCGCGCACCGAATCGAACGGGATCTTCGGGAACACATGCGGGTTGATGACGATGGTGCCGTCGAAGCCGAGCACGAGCGTGTAGCCGTCGGGCGCGGATTTCGCCACCTGTTCGGTGCCGATGTTGCCGCTTGCGCCGGGGCGGTTCTCCACCACCACCTGATGGCCGAGCCGCGCCGAGAGCCGGTCTGCCACCGCACGGCCGCTGGTGTCGGTGACTCCGCCCGCGGCAAAGGGCACGACAAGGCGTATCGCGCGGTTGGGAAAGTCCTGGGCCTGAGCCTGCGCGTCGAGCGCGGCAAGGCCTGCAAGCAACAAAAGCGATGCGATTCTTTTCATGACTCTCCTCCTCCAGAGGGTTTCAACCGGAACGTCAACTTACACCAGTTACAGGACATGCTCAGACCACGGCCGCTGCCTGCCGCAGCCCGGTGATCATCGAACTCCTCAAGAGATACGTGCGCAGCTTGTCGCGGTCGGAGGTTGTCGCCTGCAGGCCGCGAAGAATCTCTCGGCGTCGCGCCGGGTCGCGTTCGCGCATGCGCGCGCGATTGGCATCGGCCTGCGCGATGATCTGGTCCATCGCCGCCGGACGGTGCTGGCGCACGTACAGGTCGAGCAGCACGGCGTCTTCGCCGCGCCGCACCTTGGCGATCTTCTCGGCGAGATTGAAGGCGTCGTGCACGCCGCCGTTCATGCCCATGCCGCCCGAGGGACTATTCAGGTGCGCCGCGTCGCCGCAGAGGAACACCCGGCCCTCGCGATAGCGCGCCGCGGTGAGCCCCACCGGGCCACCGCCGGCGATAAGCACACAATCATTTTTCATGGACAGGAAACCCGGCAGTTTGGGAAAGGCGGGTGACCGCGCCGTTCCCGACGCCCAGCCGGCACCCGCCCCGATCGTCCGGGGCGCACGACATTGCGCGCCGGCTTCGGTCGATCGAAGTCGACATTTAAGGCGCCACTGAACAAGGGGGCTACGCCCCCTCGTAACTCCCCCATCTCAGAGGGAACGCTGAACCTTCAAGCCTCGAAATTGGACTTGATCAGCGATTCCCTAACGGCTTGAAACGAGCCGTTCAGTACGAGAACCCCACGAATTCTATGATTTTTCCCGTATGGCGTGCCCCGACGAGGCCCGGTTACACGACGTTACGTATCTGCGACGCGCATTGACTTTTCCTCGACATTTCGGCGACGTTCGCAAGACCGCAATTGATGACAATTCTTACGGAGCCACTGAACAAGGGGGCTGCGCCCCCGCGTAACTCCCCCATCTCGGAGGGAACGCTGAACCTTCAAGCCTCGAAATTGGACTTGATCAGCGATTCCTTAAGGAGCCACTGAACAAGGGGGCTACGCCCCCTCGTAACTCCCCCATCTCAGAGGGATGCTCTGTTCGATTCGTTGCGCAATTGGGACTTGATCAGCGATTCCTTAATACTAAAATATCCGCCTTACGCTGCGTTCCGGAGCATTCCAGAGTGGAATGCGGTGAAGTTCTCGCCCAGCCAGTAATCTCTCTTGCACACACGGGCCGCCTCCGGAGCACGGCCGGCTGACAACCTGCATCACCGAACCGGCCCTCGTCCTTGAGCACAGCAAACATCCCGCCTCGTTCGCCCTGGACTCGCCAGATCGTCCTTGTGGTGATGGCATCGCTTGTTCCGGTCGTCGGCCTGATCGTTGCGGTTACGCTCCTGCTACGGGCGGAAATGCACCGCACCGCGGAGGCGGAAATCGGTGGTGTCAGCAAGGGCGTGCTGTCGTCGCTCGAAGGCAAGCTGCAGACCGGACTGCGACTTACCTCGGCGCTCGCGCGCTCCTCGTCGATCACCTCCGGCAACTACAAGGG
>CAMBSA010000130.1 GCA_945869935.1 Bordetella parapertussis
CCAAGGTGCTCGCCTTCCCGCGCATCACGCCGCATCAGGACGGCGCGGGTGTGATCGACGCGGTGGGCGAGGGCGTGGCGAAAAGCCGCGTCGGCGAGCGCGTGCTGATTTACATGGCGCAGTGGCAGCGCGGCGACGGCACTGCCGCCGAGTATTGCTGCCTGCCGTCGCAGTACGCAGTGCCGCTGCCGGCGAACTGCGATTTCGTCACCGGCGCCTGCCTCGGGGTGCCCTGGCTCACCGCGCACTGGGCGCTCGCTGCCGACGGCCCGGTGAAGGGGCAGACGGTGCTTGTCGCCGGCGGCACCGGCGCGGTGGGTTACTACGCGGTGCAGATTGCGAAGGCCTGGGGGGCGCGGGTGATCGCGACGGTCGGCAGCGCGCAGAAGGCTGGGGTGGCCAAAGAGGCCGGCGCCGACGAGGTGATCGACTATCGCGCTGAAGACGTCGGCGCATGCGTGGGCGCGCTCACTGGCGGCCAGGGCGTGGATCGCCTGCTCGAGGTGAACCTTGGCATGAACGCTGCGCTCCTGCCCGCGGTGATGAAAAAGGGCGGCGTGGTGGTGGTGTACGGCTCGACCAAACCCGAGGCGGTGATCCTGCCCAACTGGGGCATCCGCAACCGCGCGCTGATCCGCTTTATCTACATGTACGAACTGCCGCCGGAGGAATACGTGGCCGCCTGGCGCGATTTCACCGCGATGCAGACCGACGGGAAACTGAAACACTTGCCGATCCGCGAGTACACACTTGCGGATATTGCGTCTGCGCACGAGGCGGTTGAGGCGGGCAACAGCGGCACGCGCAACGTGGTGGTGCCGGTCAGGCCTTAGTTGTTGTTCTGACGCAATAACCCGCCCGGCAGGCATCCCCGGGCGGTCTTTTTTACGCTCGGCGCCGGGCGGCCTGCGATAGCGGGCGGCGCTTCGCGTAAGATTTGAACCCGGGATCCCACCCGCTTTTCCGATCACAACTCCTCAAGCGAAGCGCGCATGGCCGAATCCAGCAACTGGACTTTTCCGCACAACCTGCAGCCCGACGCGGACTCGCTCGCCTACGACCTCGACGCGGCGCTCGATTCGGTGGTGATGCTGCGTGCCGAAGTCCCCGAGGATGCCTTCACCGCGCAGACCCTTGGCACCGAGCGTATCGGCAACGGCGTGGTGATCCGCGAGGACGGCCTGATTCTCACCATCGGCTACCTGATCACCGAAGCGGAATCCATCTGGCTCAGCACCAACTCGGGGGTGGTGGTGCCCGGGCATCCGCTCGCCTACGACGCGGCCACCGGTTTCGGCTTGGTGCTGCCGCTCGGTCGGCTCGGCGCGCCGATGCTGCAACGGGGGAGCGCGGCTTCGGTGTCGGTGGATGACGATGTGGTGGTCATTGGCCAGGGCAGGCGCATGCATTCGCTGAAAGCGTCCATCGTTGCCAAGCGCGAGTTCGTCGGTTACTGGGAATACCTGCTGGACGAAGCCCTCTTCACCGCGCCCGCGCATCCGCAGTGGGGCGGCACCGCGCTTGTCAATGCGCGGGGCGAACTCGTCGGCCTCGGATCGCTGCTGGTGCAGGAAGCGCGCGAGGAAGGCGAACAGTTGCAGGGCAACATGTTCGTGCCGGTGGACCTGCTTGCCCCGATTCTCGATGACATGCTCAAGTTCGGCCGCCGTGCGGCGCCGCCGCGGCCCTGGCTGGGCATGTACGCGGTGGATGTGGACGGCCATGTCGCGGTCAGCGGTCTGGCCGACGGCGCACCCGCGGCGCGCGCCGGCATCCGCAAGGGCGACCTGCTGATGCAAGTCGGCGGCGCGAAGGTGAAGAACGTGGCCGACCTGTTCCGCAAGGTCTGGGCGACCGGGCCCGCGGGCACCGACATTGCATTCGTTGTCGGGCGCAAGGGCTCCGCGATCAAGGTCTCCGTGCGCAGCGCCGACCGCAACGGCCTGATGAAAAAGCCGCAGCTTCACTAGGCTGATTCGCGCTTCGACCGGACGCGCGACCCCGATGCCCCGTCAAGATAACGAACGCGCCATCAAGTCGGCGCGTCAAGATAACGAACGCGCCATCAAGTCGGCGCGTTTTGCCTTCACCCGCCGCGACCTGAGGCTTGGTTCCGGCGTGGTGTTGTTCATCTATGTCACTTCGCATCTGGTCAATCACGCCCTCGGGCTTGTTTCGCTCGAGGTGGCGGAGACCGGATTGCGAATTGCAGTCGGCTTCTGGCACAGCCTGCCGGGCACGCTGCTGCTCTACGGCGCGGCGGCGGCGCATCTCGCGCTCGCGTTTCTCGCGGTGTACGAACGGCGCACGCTGCGCATCCCTCCCGCCGAGGTCTTGCGCGTTGCGCTCGGCTTCGGCATTCCGATGCTGCTGATCGGCCACGCGGTGGCGACGCGCCTTGCCTTCGAGGTCTACGGCCATGCGGTCGAGTACACACGGATCGTGCACAACCTGTGGAGTTCCGACAACGAAGGCCGGCAACTCGCGCTGCTCGCCCCCGGTTGGCTGCATGGCTGTCTCGGGCTGTACTTCGCCTTTGGTCACCGGCCGCTGTGGCAGCGCGGCCGGTATGTGCTTTTCGGGCTTGCCGTATTGCTGCCGGTGCTCTCGGGACTCGGCTTCGTCGCGATGGCCCGCGAGATCGCGGTCCTGGCGGCCGATCCGGCCTGGGTGGTGGTCAAGGGCGGCGTGCCCGAACTGGCCGAGCGTTTGATGGTCGGGCGCACACGCGACACGCTGGTGCTGGGGTACCTGCTCATGCTTGGTGCGGTGTTCGGGGCACGCGAAATCCGGCGGCTTGTCGAACGCGGCCGTCGTTCCACGGTGTCCATCGATTATCCCGGGCGCAGCGTGAGCGTGCCGCGCGGCTGGTCGGTGCTCGAGGCGAGCCGCAGCTTTCGCATTGCGCACGCATCGATGTGCGGCGGACGCGCGCGCTGCTCCACCTGCCGGGTGCGCATCACCGCCGGTGCGGAGCATTGTCCGGAACCGCGCGCGGACGAGAGCGCGACACTGGCGCGCATCGGGGCCGCCCGGGATGTAAGGCTTGCCTGCCAGTTGCGGCCGCGCGGGGACATCGCGCTGCTGCCGCTGGTGCAGGCGGAGATGGAGCCGGGCGCGCCCGCGTTCTCGTCGCCGGTCATCGAACGTGAACTTGCGCTGCTCACCGCCGAACTGGTGAACCGGCAGGCGCTGCTTGCAGATCGCCTGCCGCAGGACACGCTCTACCTGCTTGGCCTGTATTCGGAAGCGCTGGGCGGCGCGGTTCGCGCGCACGGCGGCCGCCTGACCGGCATTGCGGGCGAGAAGATATGCGCGGTGTTCGGCGCGCAGACGGATGCACGCACCGCCTCTCGACAGGCGATTGCGGCGCTTGCCGCGATCGAACTCGCGCTTGAGCGCCTGAATGCGAGGCTCGAGCGCGAATGGGGACGCACGGCAGTGGTGGCGCTCAGCCTGCATGCCGGGGCGGCGGCGATCGGCGCGATCGGCGGCGGTGACGCGCCGGCCTGGGCGGTGGCCGGAGGGGCCGCAGATGTCGCCGAACGAATCGCGATGGAACTTCGCAGGCGCGCGCGCGACCCGCATCAACCCCGGATCGCGATATCGGATGCGGTGCTCGAGGCCGCGGGCATCGGGCCGGTCGATGCGGTGGGGGAGTTTCCCGACGGTGTGCGAGTGTTTCGAAGTGTAAAGTCGCTGGCGGATGGCTCGGCCGCGACGCGATAATTCACCGATTGAGTTCAACACCCCGGAGCCCGAAATGAAACGCATCGTCCTCGCCGGTCTTGCCGCCGGCATGTTCGCCGCTATCCCTGCCCACGCCACCGGCCTTGCCACCTGCGACTCCGGGCCGCGCGAAACCTGGCAGGCGTAGGAAAAGCTGGAACAGATGCTGAAGGAGCGTGGCTGGCAGATCCGCCTCGTGAAAATCGACGGCGGCTGCTACGAGGTGTACGCGTTCAACGAAAAGGGCGAGCGCGTCGAGGCGTATTTCCATCCGAAGACGCTCGCGCCGGTGCCGACCAGTCGGCAATAGACGAGCGCAATGAACGCACGTGATGAATGAGGGCGATGTAGGGGCGCCTCCGGTAAAGGTCTGGGACCCGCTGGTCCGCATCGGCCACTGGGCGCTGGTGCTGTGCGTGGCGGCTGCCTGGATCACAAGCGAGGGCGGGCATGTCTGGCACGAGCGCCTCGGCTACGCGACGCTCGCGATCGTCGCGGTTCGCGCGTTTTGGGGTTTTGTCGGTCCGCGTTACGCGCGGTTTGCGCAGTTCGTGCGTGCGCCCTCGGTGACGCTCGCGTATGCAAGCAAGGCTCTGGCGGGGGCCGAACCGCGACATATCGGACACAACCCGCTCGGCGGCTGGATGATCGTGGCGCTTATCGTGTGCGTGATTCTCACCGGCGCAAGCGGCTGGCTTTTCACCACCGATGCCTTCTGGGGCGTGGAGTGGGTGGAGGAGGTGCATGAATTCTTCGCCAATGCGCTTCTTGCGCTTGCCGGGCTGCATATCGCGGGCGTGGTGTTCGTGTCCGTCCGGCATGGGGAAAATCTCGCCGCGGCGATGCTGAACGGAAAAAAGCGCGCGCCCGGGCCGGGCGACGTTTCCTGAGGGGCGGCATGAGTACGGGGCCGACGCCTGCCTATCTTGCGGAGATCACGACCGAAGCGGCGACCGGCGAGATTGCCCGCATCTACGAAGACATACGGCGCCTCACCGGGGGCCCGCTGGTGGCACTGATCTATCGCCATCTTGCGACCCTCCCGGGCGCGCTGGAAGCGGTGTGGCAGGCGGTGTCGCCTCTTCTTGGCAGCGGTGAACTGCAGGAAGGCGCCTGGCAGATCGCGCGCGGCGCCTGGGACGGGCCGGTTCCCGTGTCAGGGGCGGGCGTACAGGCGCTGGCGGCGCAGGATCGGCGACGCGCCTGCGATGTGATCGACGCCTATAACCGCGCGAACCCGGTCAATTACGCGGTGGTCTGTGTGCTTCGCGCGTCGCGACGGACCGCGAGCGGCGGGCGCAGGGCACGTGAAGCGGCAAGCGCGTGGACGCCGCCCCGTCGCATCCCATCGATTGCGCCAATACCGGCAATGGATGCGCTCGATGGCCGAACCCGGCCGTGGGTTGACCTGTTCGCGAAAGCCGCGGCGCCGGGTGAACCGGTGCTCGTTCCTACGCTGTACCGGCATATCGCCCATTGGCCGGCCGTTCTGGAACTCGCTGCGCGGGAGGTTGCACCGCGTTTGCATCGCGGCAGCTTCGATCCCGCTATCCGCCGATTCGAGGCGGATCTCGCGGGTTTCGCCGCCGCCACGGTGCGCCAGCACGGGACGGTCATCGACGCATCGCTGATGACGCCTGCGCTGGACGAGGTGCTGGTCCGGTTCGCGGCGGTCATCCCGGAACTGGTCGTGGTGGGCCATTTCCTGCGCGCGGTGCTCGAACCGGACTGAGCACGGCGTCAGCGGTGCGATGGCGCGGCTCGTCGGAAAGTGGGTTGAAAGAATTCCGCGGGTCGCCGAGAATGCGGGACACAGAGCCGCTCAAGAGCGGCCACCCTTGGTCACGCTGACCGAGTCCGATCCACGCTGCATCAAGCAGCGCCCGAGTCCAAAGGAGATTTCACGTGATCGACCGCCGCCGCTTCCTGTCCGCCACCGCTTCTGCCGCCGCGCTTGCCGCGACCGGCCTGCCATCTGTCAGCCGTGCCCAGACGGTGCAGAAAAACAGCCGCATCATCGTCGGCTTTCCGCCCGGTGGATCCACCGACTATGTCTCGCGCGTGCTTGCCGAGAAGATCCGCGGTGCCTACGCGCCGCAGGTGCTGGTGGAGAACCGGCCCGGCGCGGGCGGCCGGCTCGGCGTGGAACTGCTGAAGACGGCCGACCCCGACGGCAGTACGATGCTGCTCTCGCCCGCCTCGATATTTGCGATTTATCCGCATGTGTACCGCAAGCTGAGCTACAACGCGTTTGCCGACGTGATCCCGGTGACCATGCTCTGCTCCTTCCCCTTCGGCTTCTCGGTCGGGCCGGCGGTGCCGGAGAGCGTGAAGACCATGGGCGACTTCGCCAGCTGGGCGAAATCCACCGGCAAGCCGGTCA
>CAMBSA010000131.1 GCA_945869935.1 Bordetella parapertussis
ATATTCCAGGCCAAGGGCCACAACTACACCAGCCGCGCGCTGGTGGGCGGCGATGCGACGCTGGCGTCGCTCTTCGACCGCGGATCGTTTGCGACGCTTTACCTCAGCCCCAAGGATTACCACCGCATCCACATGCCCTGCGCCGCGCGCCTGCTACGCATGATCCATGTGCCGGGGGATCTCTTCTCGGTGAACCCGGTGACCGCGCGCGGCGTGCCTGGCCTGTTCGCCCGCAACGAACGCGTGGTCTGCGTGTTCGACACCCAGCGCGGCCCCTTCGTGCTCGCGCTGGTGGGCGCCACCATCGTCGGCAGCATGGCCACCACGTGGCATGGCGTAGTCAATCCGCCGCGCCCCGGGCAGCTTCGCCAGTGGGACTACAGCGGCCAGAACATCACGTTCGAGCGCGGCGCCGAGATGGGCCGCTTCCTGCTCGGATCAACCGTGGTGATGCTGTTCCCGAAAGACAGCATCGGCTTCAATCCGGACTGGGCGCCGGGCAAGACCATCCGCATGGGTGAGGCGATGGGCGACGCCGGAGCCTGAACCGCGCAAATGCCCCCGGGCTTTGCGCGACTCGGGGTTGCCGCACCCCGCCTGTCGCGCCGTGTTGCACTATCCATTAGCGCCGGTTGATTTCAATCCTCCCTCCGTGCACACTGAGCGCCCGATCCGGTCCACTGCCGGATCCAACGAACCTGCCTGCGTCAATTCGGAGGAACTCCATGAAACTCAAGCCCCTGCTGACCGCCACTGCGGCAGCGCTCGTCTCCACTCTCGCCAGCACCGCTGCCGTCGCCCAGATCACCGTCGGCGTGTCCATTGGCGCGACCGGCCCCGGCGCCTCGCTCGGCATCCACTACAAGAACGCGTTCGAACTGATGCCGTCCACCGCCGGCGGCCAGCCGGTGAAGTTCATCATCCTGGAGAACGCCTCGGATGCCACCAACGCCGCGCGCAACGCGCGCAAGCTCGCCACCGAGGACAAGGTGGACATTCTCATGGGCTCCAACGGCGTGCCGCAGACGTTGCAGATGGCACAGGTCGCGGCCGAAACCAACACGCCGCTCATCACCCTGTCCCCGGTCGGGCTGTCGCCTGAGCAGGTGAAATGGACCTTTGTCGTACCGCAGCCCACCGAACTGATGATGGATGCGGTGGCGCGTGACCTGAAAAAGCGCAACGTGAAGACCGTGGGCTACATCGGCTTTTCCGACGGCTGGGGCGACCTGGTGCTGAAAGCGATGGAATCGCACGCCGCGGCCGCCGGCTACAAGATCGTCACCAATGAGCGCTATGCGCGTGCCGACACCAGCGTGGTCGGCCAGGTGCTCAAGCTGATCGCCGCCAAACCCGATGCGGTCGTCATCGGAGGCTCCGGCACCGGCGGCGCGCTGCCGCAGATCGCGCTTCGCGAACGCGGCTACAAGGGTCCGATCTATCACAACCACGGCACGGTGAATGCTGAATTCATCAAGGTCGGCGGCAAATCGGTCGAAGGCGCGATCGCGCCCACCGGCCCGGTGGTCGTCGCGGGCGAACTGCCCGCCGGCTACGCCACCAAGGCGGTCGGCGAAGAATTCATGAAGCGCTACGAGGACAAGTTCAAGCTCGGCAAGAACGCGTTCGCCGGCTACAGCTACGACGCCTTCCTGCTGCTCAACGCGGCGGTGCCCGAGGCGATGAAAAAGGCCAAGCCCGGCACGCCCGAGTTCCGCGGCGCGCTTCGCGATGCGCTGGAGAACGTGAAGAATGTCGTCGGAACGCACGCGGTCTACACCATGACGCCTGCAAATCACAACGGCATGGACGAGCGCGCACGCGTGCTGGTCGAAGTAAAAGAAGGCCAGTGGCGCCTTCTGAATTAAAAATCGTCATGGCCCGCCCGGTTGCATCCGGGCAGAATGGCAGGGGACGCGAAAGCGTCCCCTGTTTCGTTTGATGCGTGCCTGCCGCGTGTTGCCCGACAAGAAAAACCCGGGCCCGTACGGCACGGCCGCCCCACCGGCAACGTAGCCCCCCGATCTTCCCGCTCCATGACCTTCGACATCGTTCTCTGGCTCGCGCAGGACGGCATCACCAACGGCGCGATCTACGCGCTGCTCGCGCTCGCCCTGCTGATGGTGTTCGCGGTCACGCGCGTCATCTTCGTGCCGCAGGGCGAATTCATCTCCTATGCCGCCTTGTCGCTCGCCCTGTTGCAGGTCGGGCGGGTGCCGGGCACGGTGTATGTGCTTCTCATCGGCGGGGCGATCGCCGCGGTGTTCGATCTCGCGCTCGCCGCGCGCGACAAGGCGTGGGAACGCATACCGCGGATACTCGCGGTGTATGTCGTCCTGCCCGTCGTCATGGCCGGCATTGCCTGGTGGGCGGCGCCGCAGAAACTCGCCCTGGGGTGGCAGATCCTCATCGTGCTCGGGCTGGTGGTGCCGCTGGGGCCGATCCTCTACCGCGTGGCCTACCAGCCCCTCGCCAGCGCCTCGGTGCTGGTGCTGTTCATCGTCTCGATGGCGGCGCACTACGCGCTGTCCGGCCTCGGACTGGTGTTCTTCGGCGGCGAAGGCCTGCGCTCGGCGCCCTTCTCCGAGGCGAAATTCACCCTCGGCGTGCTGGAGATCACCGCGCAGAGCCTGCTGGTGCTGTTCGCCAGCCTTGCGATCATGGGCGGGCTGTGGCTTCTGTTCGAGCGCTCGATCTATGGCAAGGCGCTCCGCGCCACCGCGATGAACCGCGTCGGCGCGCGCCTCGTGGGCATTCCCACCGAGCTCTCGGGCAGCCTGAGCTTCATGCTCGCCGCCTTCATCGGCGCGGTCTCGGGCATCCTGATAGCGCCCATCACCACGATCTACTACGACACCGGCTTCATCATCGGCCTGAAGGGCTTCGTCGGCGCGATCCTCGGCGGCATGGCGAGCTACCCGCTGGCGGTCGTCGGTGCCGGCTTCCTCGGGCTGCTCGAATCGTTCTCCTCCTTCTGGGCGAGTGCGTTCAAGGAGGTGATCGTGTTCACCATCATCATCCCGGTGCTGGTCTGGCGCTCGCTCACCAGCCACCACCATGTGGAGGACGAGGAAGAATGAGCCTCGCCACGGGGTCCGGCAAATGAGTTCCGGCCGCATTCTTCTCGGTGTGTTCCTCGCGTTCATCGCGACGGCGCCGCTGTACGTCCCCGAGTTCTACGTCACCCTGCTCAACTACATCGCCCTCGGCACCCTGGTCGCGCTCGGACTGGTGCTGCTCACCGGCGTGGTGGGCCTGATGTCCTTCGGCCAGCAGGCCTTCGTCGGCCTCACCGCCTACACCACCGCAGTCATGACCACCGTGTGGGGCATCTCGCCGTGGATCTCGCTGCTCGTGGGCCTTGCCTTCACCGTGATCGCCGCGGTGGTGCTCGGGTTCATCACCCTTCGGCTGTCGGGGCACTACCTCGCGATCACCACGCTTGCCTGGGGCATCGCCGCCTACTACATGTTCGGCAATTTCGAGCTGCTCGGCCAGTACAACGGCATCAACAACCTGCCGGCAATCTCCGTTTTCGGATGGGCGCTCAAGGACGGGCGCGAGATCTACTACCTCATCTGGGTGGTGACGATTGCGGCACTCATCGCGGCGCAGAACCTGCTCGACTCGCGCTCCGGCCGCGCCATCCGCGCGCTGCGTTTTCGCGGCGTGATGGCCGAGAGCTTCGGCGTGGACACCGCCGGCCTGAAATTCATCGTGTTCCTGTACGCGGCGCTGCTTGCGGGCATCTCCGGCTGGCTGTATGCCCACTTCCTCAAGGTCGTCGCGCCGGGCGCGTTCAGCGTCAATGCCGGCATCGACTACCTGTTCATGGCGGTGATCGGCGGCGCGACCCAGGTCTGGGGCGCGGTCATCGGCGCCACGCTGCTCACCGTGCTGCGCGAATGGCTGCAGGACCTGCTGCCCAAACTCTTCAAGCAGAGCGGCAACTACGAGATCGTGGTGTTCGGCATGCTGATGATGATCCTGCTCCACCACGGCCGCGACGGCCTGGTGGCCCTGTTCTCGCGCCTGCTGCCCAACCGCGGGCGACGCAGGCTGCAGGTGCCGGCAAGCGCCGAGCCCCTGCCCCGGCGCACACCACCGAATCCGGGCGACCTGCTGCTCGAAGTCGCAGCGGTGCAAAAGCGCTTCGGCGGCCTGGTCGCGGTCAACGACCTGTCGTTCGAACTGAAGGCGGGCGAGATCCTCGGGCTGATCGGCCCCAACGGCGCGGGCAAGAGCACGATGTTCAACCTGATCACCGGCGTCCTGCGCAACAACGCGGGCGAGGTGCGCTTTCGCGGCGAGCGCATCGACACACTCGGCTCGCGCCAGATCGCGCACCGCGGCGTCGGCCGCACCTTCCAGCACGTCAACCTGATCAGCGCGATGTCGGTGCTCGAGAACACCGCGATCGGCGCGCACCTGCGCGGTACCCGCGGCACCGTCTCGGCCATGTTTCGCACCGACCGCGCGGAAGAGTCCCGTCTCATCCGCGAGGCCGCCAACCAGATCGAACGCTGCGGCCTGTCGGCGCAGATACATGAAGCCGCGGGCAGCCTCTCGCTTGGCCAGCAGCGCATTGTCGAGATTGCCCGCGCGCTCGCCTCGGACCCGGTTCTGCTGCTGCTCGACGAGCCGGCCGCCGGACTGCGCTACAACGAGAAAAAGGCGCTTGGCGCGCTGCTTCGCAAACTGCGCGACGAAGGGATGACCCTGCTGCTTATCGAGCACGACATGGACTTCGTGATGGGGCTGGTCGATCGGCTGGTGGTGATGGACTTCGGCGAAAAGCTCGCCGAGGGTTCCCCCACCGAGATCCAGAACAATCCGAAGGTGCTTGAAGCCTACCTCGGCAGCGTGGCCTGACCCGGAACGGATGCAAGAATGAGTACCCTGCTCGACGTCGAAAACCTGCGCGTAAACTACGGCCGCGTGGAGGCGCTTCACGGCGCCAGCCTGAAGATGGCTGCCGGCTCGATCGTCACCGTGATCGGGCCCAACGGCGCCGGCAAGACCACCCTGCTAGGCGCGATCATGGGGCTGCTGCCCTCCACCGGCAACGTGCGCTACGACGGCACCCCGCTTGCCAGGCGCAGCGTCGAATCGCGCGTGGCGATGGGCCTGTCGCTCGTGCCCGAGCGTCGCGAGCTGTTTGCCGAACTGAGCGTGGAGGACAACCTTCGCCTCGGCGCGTTCGCTCGCATCCGCCGGCGCGAGGGTAATCCGGAGGCCGATCTCGTCGACGTGTACCGGCGCTTCCCGCGCCTGCAGGAGCGCCGGGCGCAATTCGCCGGCACGCTCTCCGGCGGCGAGCGCCAGATGCTCGCGCTCGGACGTGCACTCATGGCCAAACCGCGGGTGCTGATGCTCGACGAACCCAGCCTCGGTCTTGCGCCCATCATCGTGCGCGAGATCTTCCACATCATCGCCGAGCTGCGCAGCACCGGCGTGTCTATCCTGCTGGTCGAGCAGAACGCGCGCGCCGCGCTGCAGATCGCCGACTACGGCTATGTGCTCGAGACCGGCGAAGTCGCCCTCGAAGGCGCGGCCAGCGATCTCGCCGGGAACCCCCGCGTGATCGAAACCTACCTCGGACTCAAGCGCCGCGAGCAGGACGACGGCGAGTAGGCCGCAGCATCACCTGCGCAGCCGATCAGTCGCGCCGCCTGCGGCGGCTATCCGCCGAAGAATTTCCCCGTCAGCCAGTGGCACACCGCCGCCGCCATCTCATCCCCGTCGGGGAAGCCGATGTATTGCACGCCGAGCGGCAATCCATCCACCGCGAGGAACGGCAGGTTGAAGCTCGGCGCGCCGAGGCCGGATGACAGCGCGTTATAGCTGCGGTTGCCGTTGGATTCCAGCCCCATCGGTGCCGGCCCCACCGCCGAAGGCAGCAGGCAGCCGTCCGCTTCACTCGCGAACGCGACAAAGGCCGCCTTGATCTCCGCCCGCCGCGCGAGGGTGCGCGCGTAATCGGCATTGCTCATCTTCGCCGCCTGATCGAGGTAACCCGAGGTGCGCTTGCCGATGAGTTCGGGCGAGCGGCTCCGGTAACCCGACACCGGCCAGCGCATCTCGTAGGAGCAGAT
>CAMBSA010000132.1 GCA_945869935.1 Bordetella parapertussis
GGGCATCGCGCGAACATTCCAGAATATCCGCCTGTTCCGTCGCATGACGGTGCTCGAGAACGTGATGGTCGCCAACAAGCACTATGCGGCGCGTCCTTTGTCAGCATATTTCGCCTGGGGGCAGCGAAGTGCGGCGATTGCCGAGGCGATGGACTTCATCGAATTGATGGGGCTTGCGGACAAGGCCGACCAGCGCGCAGGAAGCCTTCCCTATGGAGAGGCGCGACGTCTGGAAATTGCGCGTGCACTTGCGGGGAAACCTTTACTCCTTCTACTCGATGAGCCTGCGGCGGGAATGAATGAAACCGAGACTGCACGGCTGGTCGAAGATATTCAGACTGCGCGCCCGCGCGTCAAGGCAATCGCCCTGATTGAACACGACATGAGCCTGATCCGCGCCCTGTCGGACAGAATCGTTGCGATGGATTATGGCCGCAAGATCGCTGAGGGGACTCCGGATGAGGTGCTGTCGCATCCCGATGTCAAGAAAGCCTATCTGGGAGAAGACGCGTGAGCGCTCCCGGTCCGATTCTCGAAGTCAGCGGTTTGCACGTGGCCTATGGGGCGATCAAGGCCCTGCGCGGCGTTTCATTTGCGGTCCAGCCCGGTGAAACCGTGGCTGTTGTAGGTGCGAACGGCGCAGGCAAGACAACCCTGATGAAGGCCTTGTCGGGTGTGCTCCCGATCGCCTCGGGGCGGGTGAGTTTTGCAGGACTGGACCTTGGCGCAGGCGGCACCGCACACGGGCTTGCGCGCGCCGGAATGCTGCATGTGCCGGAGGGACGCGGGACTCTGCGATACATGACGGTTGAGGAAAACCTGATGCTCGCCTGGGAGATTCGTCCGTCGGGCATCCCGTTTCCCGAGGCGGTGAGGGCAGTTTTTTCGAGGTTCCCCCGGCTGGAGGAGCGGCGCACACAGTTTGCCGGCAACCTGTCGGGCGGAGAGCAGCAGATGCTCGCGCTTGCACGCGCCGTGATCAACCGACCGAAGCTGCTCCTGGTGGACGAGCCGTCGCTGGGACTGTCGCCCATTCTGACCAAGGAGGTTTTTCAGGTCTTGCGTGAATTTCGGGATGCCGGTGTCACCATCCTGATCGTGGAGCAGAATGTACGCAGCGCGCTGGCTCTTTCGAACCGTGCCTACGTACTCAGTCAGGGCGTGTTCACCGCAGAAGGCTCCGCAGCAGAACTTGCGAACAACCCGGCCATCGTTGCCGGTTACCTCGGACATGGGACGCATACCCGGCCCGCCTCATGATTTTTTCATCCCGTCGAATAGGAGTAATCCCCATGAAACGTCGGACTCTGGTCGCTGCACTTTCAGTTGCGGTTGCAGGCGTATTTGCTCTACCGGCTTTTGCACAATCCAAGCCCCCGATCAAGCTCGGGCATATCGCGATCATGACCGGTCCGGCTTCTTCGTACGGCAAACTGCAGGAAGTGATCATAAAGATTGCAGTCGAGGACATCAATGCCAAGGGCGGTGTCAATGGCAGCCTGGTCCAGATGCAGACCGAGGACAGCCAGCTTGACCCGGGGCAGGCGGTGCTGCTGTTTCGCAAATTGATGAACGAAGGCGCGTTCGCGGTCGTAGGTCCGATGTCGGGCACCCAGTGGGAAACCGTCAGCCCCCTCGCCAACCAGCTGAAGATGCCCGCGATCACGGTCAACGCCAGCAAACCCGGGATTACAGTGAAGCCGTGGACGCTCCGGTTGACGCCCGCCGATGACACCGCGATTCCGGAAGGTGTGGCCGTTTTCCTCAAGAAGTATCCCAACGTGAAGAAGGTGGTGATCGTCGCCGATGTGCGTGAGGCTTCGGGCAAGGCCGGAGCGGAGATCTTCGAATCCCTGGCGAAAAAGAATGGCCTGCAGATACTGGACACGGTCGAGTTCTCCACACGTGCAACGGACCTGTCGCCGGTGGCCATCAAGGTCAAGAGCCTGGACCCGGACGCGGTCTTCGCAGTGGCACTGACGCCGTCCGGAATCCTTCTTGCCCGCGAGTTTTCGGGGCAGGGCTACACCAAGCCGGTGTTGGCGAATTCGATCATCTGGCCGGGATCGTTCGTCAATAACGTAGGAGACCCGGGCAAGAACTGGCACACGATCGGCTTCTCCACCAATGAATCCGGCTCCGGAGACATGGCGCTCTACAAGACGGTCGTTCAGCGGTATGTCGAACGCGTGAAGGACCCTGCGCTCGGAATTCCAGCGAACGTTGCCAACAACAACGTCGCGTACGACGCGGTTCTCCTGTTGGCTGACATCATGCGCAGGACCGGTATCGACGGAACGACGCCCCCCGCGAAAGCGCGTGAACTGATCATGACCGAGTTCACCAAGCTCAAGGTATTCCGCGGCCTGAACAGCTATACGATCCGTGACACCGGGGACGCGAACATCCCGCATACCGTTCTGGTGCCTGACGTGCAGCGAAAGATCTGGAAGTTCCTCGACTAAGCGGGCGCCCGGCGACTCGGGCATAATGAAAAAAGCGCGATGCACTGCTGCATCGCGCTTTTTGTTTTTCTATCCGTTGTCAGCCCGTTCGGGCTGGCTGGATACGGAGTTCCTCAGGCCGGCCAACAACTCCAAACCTGGTTCATCCGGGAATATGGTGCCGAGGAAGGGACTCGAACCCCCACGATGTTTCCATCGCTAGCACCTGAAGCTAGTGCGTCTACCAATTTCGCCACCTCGGCATCAAGTGGCGAATTTTATAAGAAAATCACCGAATGACCAAGCGGCCATTACGTCGCACCGAAAGCAAGAACGATGGAGAGGCAAAGCAGGACCCGTTCAGGGACCGCGAAGCCTCACGTTACGAACACCCGATTCCGAGCCGTGAGTTCATTCTCGACGTCCTTTCGGAAGCGGGAATCCCCATGGTCGAAGACGACCTTGCCCGTGCCCTGAAGGTCCGCCCGGACGAGCGAGAGGCACTCGGCAAGCGCCTCGCTGCAATGGAGCGGGAAGGTCAGACTCTTCGGAACCGCAAGGGCGCCATCCTGGTCGCGCAAAAGCTTGCACTGTTACCCGGACGCGTGATCGGCCATCCCGACGGCTTCGGTTTTCTCAAGCCCGACGACGGCGGGGACGACCTGTTTCTCTCGCCGCGGCAGATGCGCAAGGTGTTCCACGGCGATCGCGTCATGGGTCGGGCAGGTACACTTGACCGCCGCGGCCGGCGCGAAGGCGATATCGTCGAAGTCATCGAACATGTGCAGAGCCGGATCGTCGGAAAACTGCATAGCGAGCATGGCTATCTGTTCGTTAAACCTTCCGACCGCCGGATTGCCCACGAAATCGTGGTGGCAGGTCGTGACGTCAAGGGAGCCGAAGTCGGTCAGGTGGTGGTGATTCAGATCATCGATCCGCCGGCGGTGGATTCCCGGGAAACCTACAGCCCGCCCGCGGGCAACGTGATCGAAGTGCTTGGCAACGCGACCGATCCGGGCATCGAAATCGAAATCGCACTTCGCAAACATGCCTTGCCGTTCGAATTTTCGGCGCCTGCGCTTGCGCAGGCGGACCGCTATTCACCCACCGTCCGCAAGAGCGAGTGGGAAGGGCGCACCGACATCCGCGGACTGCCGCTTGTGACCATCGACGGCGAAACGGCCCGGGACTTCGATGATGCGGTGTACTGCGAAAAAGAAGGAAAGGGCTTTCGGCTTCTGGTGGCGATTGCGGATGTCAGCCACTACGTTCGTCCGGGCGATTCGCTGGATGTCGACGCACGAGATCGGGGGACATCGGTGTACTTTCCGCGCCGGGTCATCCCGATGCTGCCTGAGAAACTGTCCAACGGCCTTTGCTCAATCAACCCGGATGTCGACCGTCTCTGCATGACCTGCGACATGTCCATCTCGCCGAGCGGCGAGATCAAGCGATTCGGGTTTTATGCGGCGGTGATGCGCTCGCACGCGCGGCTGACCTACACCTCCGTTGCCGAGGCGCTCTCCGACCCCTCCGGCAAGACCGGAAAATCGCTCGGCCCGCTGCTCGGTAACCTGCAGGAATTGCACGCATTGTTCAAGGTTCTGCTCAAGGCACGCGAACGCCGCGGTGCGATCGAATTCGAATCGCTCGAAACCAAATTCGAATTCGATGCCAAGGGACGCCTCGAGCGTATCGTGCGGGTGGAGCGTAACGACGCTCATCGTCTGATCGAGGAATGCATGCTTTCGGCGAACGTCTGTGCGTCCGAGTTCCTGGAGAAGAACAAGCACAAGGCGCTGTTTCGCGTGCACGAAGGGCCGACGCCGGAAAAGCTTGAGGCGTTGCGGGAGTTTCTCGCCGGCTTCGGCATGGATCTTGGCGGTGGCGATGAGCCGACGGCGAAGGACTACGGGCGCCTGATGGAAAAAATCCGCAAACGCCCCGACGCCACCCTGCTGCAGACAGTGCTGCTGCGCTCGATGCAGCAGGCTGTGTACAGCCCGGAAAACCTCGGGCATTTCGGACTTGCGTACGACGCCTATGCGCACTTCACCTCGCCGATCCGCCGTTACCCCGACTTGCTCGTTCACCGCGCTATCAAGGCGGTTCTGGCGCACGACAAGTACGATCCGGGAGGCTGGGAGGCCATCGGCGTGCATTGTTCGCATACCGAGCGGCGGGCAGACGATGCATCGCGCGATGTCGAGTCCTGGCTCAAGTGCTATTACATGAAGGATCGCGAAGGCGAAGTCTTCGAAGGATCGGTGACAGGCGTGGCGGGATTCGGCCTGTTTGTCACGCTCGATGACTACTACGTCGAGGGCATGGTGCATGTCTCCGAACTCGGGGCGGACTATTTCCAGTTCGATCCCAAGCGGCATGAACTGCGCGGCGAACGGGGGCGTTCGCGCTTCCGGCTTGCCGACCGCGTTAGAGTCAAGATCGCCCGCGTTGATCTTGAAACCAGCCGCATGGAGTTCGTGCTCGCATGAAAGGCACCCGCGCAATCTTCGGCTTTCACGCGATTCTCGCGCGCCTGCGATCGGATCCCGCATCGCTCCAGGAAATACTGCTCGACGAGGAACGGAAGGACGGACGCGCCAAGGATCTGGTGAACACCGCGGAAAAGGCCGGTGCCAAGCTGATGCGCGTCAGCAAGCAGCGTCTGGACGGTTTCTACGGCGGTGGCCGGCATCAGGGCGTGGTGGCAATGGTGGAGGAGAGCGGTGAGCGGGAAGGGCTGGAGGACCTGCTGGACGGACTGAAGGTGCCGCCGCTACTGCTTGTCCTGGACGGCGTGACGGATCCGCACAACCTCGGTGCCGCGCTGCGGGTGGCCGATGCTGCGGGTGCCCATGCGGTGATCGCGCCCAAGGACCGGGCGGCAGGCATCAATGCGACAGTCTCCAAGGTGGCAAGCGGTGCCGCCGAGTCGATTCCCTATTACATGGTGACCAACCTAGCGCGCACCCTGAACGAACTCAAGGAGCGCAGCATCTGGATCGTCGGGGCTGACGAGCGGGCTGATAAGACCCTCTATCAGGCGAAACTCCCGGAGTCGATTGCCTGGGTGCTTGGCGCGGAAGGCGAGGGCATGCGGCGGCTGACACGCGAGACCTGCGACGAACTGGTCCACATTCCGATGCTGGGATCGGTGGCAAGCCTGAACGTCTCGGTGGCGAGCGGAGTCTGTCTTTTCGAATCGGTACGCCGCCGCGCGGGCTGATTTCGGTCGGCGCAGACACTCTTGATTGCGCAAGCCACGGATTTTGAGTATAATTTTGGTTCTTGACCGGCCACCTTCGGGATGCCGGTCTTCTGTTTTTCCCACCCCTTGCCTCACCGGAGTCGCTACCGGGCGGCCATAGACCACAAGGAGCGTCATGCGACATTACGAAATCGTTTTCATCGTCCATCCGGACCAGAGCGAGCAGGTCCCGCAGATGGTCGAGCGTTACCGCGGCATGGTGACCTCGAAAGCCGGGACGATCCATCGCCTCGAAGACTGGGGCCGTCGCCAGCTTGCGTACTCGATCCAGAAGGTCCACAAGGCCCACTACGTGCTGATGAACATCGAGTGCGATCAGGAAACCCTGAACGAACTCGACCACGCGTTCAAGTTCAACGATGCGGTTCTGCG
>CAMBSA010000133.1 GCA_945869935.1 Bordetella parapertussis
TCCTTCCAGCCGCGAAGGGCCGCACGGACGAAGCCGCGAACCACCTCGGGATTCTTCTGCGCGTAATCGGCACGGACACCGATGCTGTTGGCGTAGATGTCCAGGCCGTTGTCACCGAGCAGGAAGCACTTGGCTTCGCCGTCCTTGACCGCGCGCTTGATGCCGGGTTCGCCCATGACGAACTGGTCGATCGACTGGACTTTGCGCGCGGCAAGCATCGCCACCCGCGCCGAGCCGTCGATATTGACCACCTTGAGGGTGGACGGGTCAAGGCCGTGCATCTTCATGAAGGCCTGATGAATCTTCGGCACCATGCTTGCCGTGCTTGAGCCGAACTCAAGCCCGACCATGTCCGCCGGCTTGGTGACATTCGCGCCGGGATTCAGGCTGAAGACGCAGTACGGCGGCTTCTGGTAATTCACCGCGACGATCCGGATGCCGCTGCCGGCCGCGCCGGTTGCCACCAGACTGGGGATATCCACGAAGGAAAGCTGAGCAAGACCGGAGACCAGCGAATTGATCGCGTCCGCCGTGCCCTTGGTCGGCGTGACGGTGACATTCAAGCCCTCTTCCTTGTAGTAGCCCTTTGCCAGTGCCACGTACCAGGGGGCATGCCGCCCGAGCGCGATGAAATCAAGGGTGAAATTCACATCCACCGGCTTGCCCGCCTGCGCCGAAGCCGTACCGGGAAGCGCCGCCAGAACCGCCAATGCCAAGCCCACCAGCTTATGCAGCTTCATCGAACACCTCCATGAAAATGACTCGTTGCACCCGAGACCGCGATTATCCTCGACCTATAATTCCCAGGTACGCCCGCACCGCCGACATGCCGCCGTTCATCGGCAGCACCGCCGCAACATGGTCGTCGGGCCGCACCAGCACCACCGTATCCGCCGGACAACCGACGCGTTTGCGGAACAGCTCGCCCACATCGAGCAGGGAACGCGGACGCAGGCCGGAGTCGTGCGGCGCATCCCAGCGCGAGACGACGAAATGGCGCAGGCCGGGAACGTCGTCCGCGGGCAGCGGCGGACGACGACGAGAGTCGGTGAACCAGAGCGCGACGAACGAGTCCGCGGTGAGGTCGTGCGCGCGCAGCGGGCGACCGTCGGGCCCATGCAGCGGAAAATCCGGCAACCGATCACCCGCGCGCAGCGGCGGCGGCGACGCTTCGGTCTTGACCATCGACCAGTCACCCGACCCGTCGACATCGAGGCGCACGCCGAGCAGGCTGCGTGTGTAGGCAAGGCCCCAGTCGGCACCGCTCATCGCACGTATTCTTTCTTCCGAGCCGTCGCCTTCGGTGCGCTGCATGTAGGCGCGGGCACCTTCGGCCATCTGCAGGGAACCCTGGGACGCCACCGGCAACTGCTCGACCTCGTATCCATCCAGCAGTCCCGGCTCCGCCCAGCCACGCAGCACCCATGCGAGGCGCCACGGAAGATTGGAGGCATCGAGCGCGCCGGTCACCACGCCAAGGCCCCACATCGGCGTGATCAGATGCGCCGCATCGCCCATCAGGAAGGCATTGCCGACGCGCCACTTCTCGGCCACGCGAAGATGCACCGCATACACCACCTTGCCGACGATCTCGACGCCCTCGACCTCGCCGATGAAGCGCAGCACCTTGTCGCGCAGTTCCTCGGCCGAAGGCTCAATCGCATCTGCCGCGAGCGGAAACAGGAAGCGCCAGCAGTGCGGATGGCGCACCAGGATCATCCATTCCTGCGGATCGCTGAAGTAGGCGAGGTACGGATAGTCTCGCGGATTGCGGACGTCCAGATCGATCTTGAGATCGATCAGCATGTAGCGGATTTCCAGCGATTCGCCGGCGATCTTCACGCCGAGCTGATGGCGAACGGTGCTGCGCCCGCCGTCGCAGGCGAGCAGGTAGCGGCCCTTGATCTGCTTTTTACCTTCGGGCGTTTCGACATCGACAACGACATGATCGCCCTTGTCCTCGAACGACACCAGCTTGTGGCGCATCAGCAGCGTTGCATTAGTCGAACGTGCAAGCACTTCCGCGAGCGCAGGCTCGAGGTCCTGTTGCGGCAGATTGATCACGAAGGGATAGCGCGTGTCGTCGCGCAGCACCTCTGTATGCACCGCGCGCTGCGAACGGTTGGTGGCGCGCTCGATGTCGCCGATTTCGTCCAGCCGGAGAGCGCGCGACATCACTTCGTCGGCGGCGCCGTAGCGACGGAACACCTCGAGCGCACGGGTAAGCAGTGTGCCCGCCTTGGTGTCGACCGACAGCCTCGCGTCATCCTCGAGAACGATGCAGGGGATACCGTAATGCGACAGCCCGAGGGCGGTGGTCAGCCCCACCGGACCCGCACCGACGACGATGACCGGAAGATCCTTGCCTTCGCTGGCGGTACTACTCCTGGGCGGCATACGCGTAGTCCCTCGAAACGATGGACGCGGTCATGCTCGCCGCGTCCGATAACATAAACAGAAGCGGGCCGATGGCATCCTCCGGCGTACCCACACCGGTGGTGCCCTGCCAATGGCCGTGATCGGCGCCGGCGTTGGCGGCCCGGTACTGCGGCGTGTCGATGACGCCGGGCGCGACAAGGTTCACCCGCACCCGATGTTCCGCCACTTCCTTGCCGGCGCTGCGGATGAATGCCACAAGCGCGCCCTTGGTCGCGGAATAGGCAGATGCCTTCGGCCATCCGGTTGCCGCCAGGCCGGATGAAAACGCGATGATGCTGCCGCGGCGGCGCCTGATCATCCCGCCGATCGCCGCCTGGTAGCACCAGACAACGCCGTTGAGGTTGATGTCGAGCACCCGGCGCCAGAGCGCCTCCTCGGTCGCGTGGATGTCCACGCGCGGCTGGATCGCGGCGCCGCAGACCATGCCGTCGATCCTGCCGTGGCGCTGCTCGATACCGGCAAACGCGGCGAATACCGCGGCGCGGTCGGACACATCAAGGCGGACGAATTCGATCGCCGCATTCTCGGCGACAAGCGTCGCTGCGGCGGATTCATCGACATCGCAGACGACGATTTTCGCGCCGATCTTCGCGCACGCCAGCGCGAGTGCCCTGCCGATGCCGTTGGCACCGCCCGTGATGACGATCACATCTCCGCTGGCATCGAATTGCGCGCGCATCGTTGCTTCCTGTCAGTGGTTCAGCGCAAGCGGGAATGCTAGCGTCGGCCGGTGCCGGGCTTTTTCTTCGCCGGAGCGCGCGACGGGACCTTTTTCGCCGTTTTTTTCGCGGATTTTTTTGCCTTCTTTTTCACGCCACCTGCCACGCTGCCGACGGTGTCCTTGGTGTGGTACGACGGCACTTCAAAATAATGCGGACCGTCGTACATCTCGATCAACAGCGAATCCTTGCGCGCAATCGTCGGTCCGTGCGGATGGCCTTGCGGGTTCATGTAGAACGCACCGGGTTTGAGCACAAGGCCATTCGAGAGGTATTCGTACTCACCCTTGAGGCAATACATGAACTGGTTGGATGCATGAACATGGCGCGTGGGGACGCCCACACCCTTCGGAATCTCGAACAGCGAAATGCTTGCGTGGGTCTTCGGGTGCTCCCAGAGCCGGTAGATCCGGAAACCGGCCGGAATGTTGCGCCAGCCCTTGGGGTCCAGCTTGTCGATCAGGATTTCGCGCCCCCCCGGAATCTTGACTGACAGGCCCGCCTTCGCTGACTTCTTTTTCGGTGTGGCCAATTGGCTCTCCTGTGCTGCACGAAATGCGTGCTTTAACGAATTGATGTTAAGTGATGTATCACAGGAATACAAGGCAACAAACCGCATCGCCGCCTCCCCGGGGCAACGCGCCGCCGGGCTGCGGAATGCACTTTAAAACGGGTGTTAGATGCGCAGCAGTTTTCGCGCGTTCGCCTCTACGATCGCGTTCTTTTGCGCATCGTCGAGATGCGGATGGTTCTCGACGATATCCACCGGCTGCTCGTAGGCGATCGGGAAGCAGTAATCGCTGCCCATGAGGATGCGGTCGGTGCCGATCACCTTGGCGAGGTAATCGATCACGTGATCGGAGTACCCCACGGTGTCGTAGTAGAAATGGCGAAGGTACTCGGATGGGCCTTTTTTCATCTTCTTCAGGTCGGCGCGCGTGTCGTAGCCGCGCTGCAGCCGCCATACGAGCCAGGGAAACGCGCCGCCCGCGTGAGGCAGCACGATGTCGAGCTTCGGGAATCGGTCCATCACGCCGCCGAATATCAGATGCGCCGCGGCGATCGCCGATTCGAACGGGTTGCCCAGCAGGTTGGTGAGGTAGTGCGGCGTGAGGCGCTGGTGGTCGATGACCATCACCGGATGCAGGAACAGCGGCAGTCCGGTCGCCTCGATCCGCTCATAGACCGGAAAGAACGAAGGGTCCGACAGTTCCTTGTCATTCACGCGGGTGGCGATGTAGAAGCCGCGAATTCCCGGCATCTTCGCGCAGCGTTCGATCTCCGCGATCGCGAGCTCGGGAAACTGCATCGGCAACGTGGCCAGACCAAACAGGCGCGTCGGATGCTTTTCGTGCGCATCCACCAGCGAATCGTTGAACACCTGCGACAGGCGCACCGACAGGTCGCGATCGGCCCAGTACACCATCGGCTGCGACAGGGACATTGCGTGGGCCTGCAGGTGCTGCGAGTCCATCACGGCCAGACGCGTGTCCAGGTCCTTGAACTTCGGGCCGACCGGCCCGGTCATCAGGTGACCGAGCTTGAACTGCGGACCCTTGCCCTCGACCATCCGGAACTCGATGCCGTAGGACGCGCCGTGCTTTTCGATCAGATCGATGAAGCCCTGCGGAATGTAGTGGGCGTGGATGTCGATGCCGTGATTGTGGCCGTGGCTCATGCAATTTTCCTTGTGATCGCCGCAGTCGCCGGGAGATGCGGTCGCGGCCGGATTTTACGCGACTGCCGGGGAGTACCGAGGGTCAACTACGCGAGGGTCAACGGCCCCAGGATCAACGGCGACGTTCGCCGAAAGTCTCCCAACGCGTATCTATACGAAGGTCGTTGAGCAGGAAACCGGAGTCCTCGTCGCCGCGAAACGCCTTCCATTGCGTCGCGACCACCACTCCGAGGGCAAATACCGCCAGCATTGCGAAGAGCGCAACGACGCGTCGCGCTTTCCTCGCGCCCTCGGCCCTCGTGCGCGCCTGATCAAGGGATGCACGCTTGTCCGCCACCGCTTGCGCGCGGAGCTCGGCGTCAACGCGTTCAGCCGCTGCGTGAGTCGTCTGTGCAGATAAATCCTCCGCAAGCAGACTCGCTGCAAGCGCTCGTTTGTCGGCCTCCTCCCGGAGTCGGGCGGCCTCGGTCGCGGCACGTTCGAGTTCAAGTCGTGCGACCGACTCCTTCGCAAGCCGCTGCTGCGCGGTGATGCGCTCTTCGGCGGCGATCCGGGCCGCATCCTCGGCCTGCATGCGTCGTTGCGCCTGCTGTGCAAGACGGACTTCCGCATCGGTTCGATCCCGGGCGCGCGCCGCGGCGAGGCGTTCCGACGTTTCGCGCGCGTCCGCTGCCTCTGTCAGTTCAATCTCTTCTTGCTCATGCGCGACAAGCCCTTCGGCCGGAGCCGCCCGATGCCCTCCATCGTCCCGTCCCGTGTCCTCAGCGCTCATGGACGTCCTGCGCTGGGCTTTCGCTGCCCCCGGATATGCGCGTCATGGTGGCTAATCGAACTGCAGCTTTCCATCGGTTGCGATCTTGCGCAGGCGGCTGATTTCGGTGCGCACGAGTTGTTCCAGCGCCGCAGGCGTGCCCGGGGTCGGAATTACGCCCCACAGCCCGAGACGCTGACGAACGCCCGGGTCCATCAGCGCCTCGTTCGCCGCTGCATTCAGTTGCGTCGCGATTCCGGGAGCCAGGCCGGGCGGCGCGAAGATACCCACCCAACTGATCAGGTCGTAGCCGGGAACACCGGCTTCCGCGAGTGTCGGCGAGTTCGGGAAACGCGGGTCACGCTGACTGCCTGTCGTTCCGAGCAATCGCACCTTCCCGCCTTCCACGGCCTGTCCTGCGCCGGCGTCAAAGGTCAACTGGCACACGCCGGCGATGGTGTCCTGAAG
>CAMBSA010000134.1 GCA_945869935.1 Bordetella parapertussis
AGCCACTATCTCGCGGCTCCGTGCCCTTTGAGGGGATAGAGCCGCGGTACTGAGTAGGGGCGCCAGTGCGCGTCAGCGCCCCGCCAGCAAATAGCCCACTAAAAAGACGTCAATGTGGCCGTTTTATGGGGTTCTGAGGCGAGTCCTCCAACACGGCGTGTTGCCCCTCGAGTTGGCCAACCCCTAGTCGCGGCTATTTGCAGATGAACCGCATTTGTTAGGGCGGATACCGCGCTGTTTTTGTATAAGTGGTAGTAGACAACTATATTTAGGAGCGTCAAATGAATTCAGGAATACGAAACAGAAGCACAACAGAGCGGCAGGTTGCCGAGTTCGCCTTGCTGCTCCACGATTCGGCGGATGCCCTACTCGAGGGGGTGGCGAAGCTAAACATGAGCTCCTACTTCAACGATAAGGTCCAGCGCACGGCAAGCAAGCTCAGAAAACAGGCTGTCGGTCTGGGCTACGCCCTCTACGAGCCCGACGAGAAGGCCTTCGTGTCCTTGGAGGCGACGTTAAAGAAATTGAAGGCTATGTAGCCTGTTTGTTTAGGAGGAGCACCCCCACCGCGCGCGCCCACCCCAAAGCCGCGGCTTTGCTAAGAAGGGTGGGAGGCGGTGAGCTTTTTGGCTTGTATCTCTGAAAACGAAGTCGCACGCTGACGCTGCCATCGCGTGGCGCTGAATGGCTTGGTGTACTGCTGCGCTACTATCACCGCAAGGCGGCTTGAGTGTCTCGTCGGGGCGGAGCGGGGCGGGGCAGTGTGGGGTGGTGTGGTGTGCTGTAGATCGCGAGGTTCACCATTGTGCTCGCTCGCTCCGGCGGGGCCAGCGCCTACCGTGCGCGCCCAAACGGCCTACAATCGGCATTCACGGGAATAGCAACGCTGTTGGTTTTTCGAGAATTGATGGTACGATGTTTGTTGCTCAATAAGATGAAAAAACCTATCGGCGTCGTCTCGCTACTGCAGTCCATTCCGACAGCGACCCCTCACGCTTGCTTTGAAAGGAAAACACCATGCAAAGGCGTAATTTTCTAAGTTTTGCTTCTGCCGCCACCGTCGGAGCACTGATTCCTGGTCAGGCTCGCGCGCAGGCAGTCACCATTGCGCAGATCAAGGCCGCCGGTGAACTCAAGATCGGCTGCGAGGCAGCCTATGTCCCGTTCACTTATCGCGATGCCGGCAAGATCGTCGGTTACGACGTGGAGCTCGCGGAGCTTTTCTGCAAGAGCCTTGGCGTGAAGCCGAATTTCATCGACACCGCTTGGGCCGGGGTGATTCCGTCACTCTTCGCGAAGAAGTTCGATATCATCATGAGCGCGATGAGCTACACCAAGGAGCGCCTAGAGCGCGTTGCGTTCAGCATTCCCTATGCTGAAGCCTCGCAAGCCATGCTGGTGCGCGCGGCCGACGCCGGAACCATCAAGGCGACAAAGGACCTGAACGGCCGCGTGCTGGCGGTCAAGCTTGGCTCGCCCGGTCAGGTGCTGCAGGAAAAAATGCTCGCTGCGTTGAAGGCGGCCGGCGGGCCGGGGTTCAAGGAACTGAAAGTGTTCGACGATCATCCGTCGGCATATGTGGCGCTTGCGCAAAACCGCGTGGATGCGGTGCTCAACACCATGCCCACTCTGGCGATGGTGCTCAAGGACGCGCCGGGGAAATATGCGATCGTCAAGAGCATCGGGGCGGACAACTGGGCCGGAATTGCGGTTCGCAAGGAAGACCCGGAGATCGTGTCTTTCCTCAACGGCGAACTCACCCGCCTCAAGGCCGACGGTACACTCGCCAGAATGCAGGAAAAGTGGTTTGGGTTCCGCATGACGCTGGCGGACAAGATCCCGTCCTTCTCGTAGAAGGAAGCCGCTTCGATGGTGTTCGATTGGGGGCTGGTCGAAAAATCGATCCCGCTGCTGGCGACGGGGTTGGTGATGACCTTGAAGATCTGTGCGCTGGCGATCGTGTTCGGCACGATCCTCGGCGCGCTGCTCGGTCTTGCCTCGCTCTCTCGTCTGGCGCCGGTGCGGTGGACTGTTATCGGGTATGTGGATTTCATCCGAGGCACCCCACTGCTGATCCAGATCTTTCTCGTGTATTTTGCGCTTCCGGTAGTGGGCATCAACCTGCCCGAATTCTGGGCTGGGGTGATCGCGCTGTCGTTGAACGCCGCCGGGTTCATCGCCGAGATCGTGCGCGCCGGGGTAGGCTCGATCGAGAAAGGCCAGGCCGAGGCTGCGCGCTCGATCGGTATGCGCCATGCGCAGATTCTGTTCTACATTCTCTTGCCGCAATCGTTGCGCGCGGTGGTGCCGCCGACCACCAACGAACTCATCACGCTGGTGAAAGGGTCGGCGTTGCTTTCGGTGATCTCCGTGTACGAGCTCACGCGCGCGGGCCAGGCGATCATCGCGGTACATTTCGCGCCGCTGGAGATCTTCCTGCTGATTGCGATTTTCTACTATGTCACCATCTCGTTTCTCGCCTGGCTGTCGCGCTGGCTTGAGCGCCGGTTGCCGGTGTGGTGATGGGCGATGCTGCGATGAACGAGTCCGCGGTCATTGCCGCCGAAGGATTGACCAAGGCTTATGCCGGACGCACCGTGCTGGCCGGGGCTTCAATAGCGATCCAGGAGGGCGAGACGGTAGTCATCATCGGGCCCTCTGGGTCCGGCAAGACCACGTTCCTGCGCTGCCTGAACTATCTTGAAACGCCGGATGCCGGCACCGTACGCTTGCGCGGCGTGCCGGTGGGCGCCGATCGGCACGGGCGCCTGCTGCCGGAAGCCGAAATCGCGAAGCAGCGCAGCCGGATCGGTTTCGTGTTCCAGCGCTTCAACCTGTTTGCGCACCTGACCGCGCAAGATAATGTGGCCATAGGGCCGCGCCGCGTTCTCGGCCTGTCCGTCGAGGAGGCGCACCAGCGCGCGAGGGAGGAACTCGCCCGCGTCCACCTCGAAGACCATGCCGACAAGCGGCCGAGCCAGCTCTCGGGCGGCCAGCAGCAACGGGTGGCGATCGCGAGAGCCCTGGCGATGCGCCCGGAGATCATCCTGTTCGACGAGCCGACTTCGGCGCTCGACCCGGAACTTGTCGGTGAAGTCCTCGACGTGATGCGCGAGCTTGCGCTGGGGGGCATGACGCTGGCGGCCGTGACTCATGAGATGCGCTTCGCGCGCGCGGTCGCCGATCGTGTGATCTTCATGGATGCCGGCTCGGTTGTCGAGGAAGGCACCCCCAATGAGATTTTCGATGCGCCGCGCGAAGAGCGAACCCGTAAATTCCTGGCCCACCTGCATGAGTAGCCGCCACACGGAAACGCCGCCGACATGAATCTCGACCTCCTGCTCAAAGGCGCCACGCTGGTCACCTGCGACGCCGCTGATCGCGTAATCCGCGGGGGCGCGATCGGCATCTCGGGTGGCCGCTTCGCCTACGTAGGTCCGGCGGCCGAGCTGGCGCCCGACACTGTGGCGAGGCGCACCTTGGACCTTGCAGGGCGCGTGATCACGCCCGGCTTGGTCAACGTGCATACCCATGCGATTCTCAGCATGGTGCGAGGGGTGGCCGAAGACCTGGGCTTTGCGCCAGCCTATACGCCGGGTATCCCGCACGGTCACGATGTCACACCCGAGGAGGCAATCGCGCTCTCACGCCTGGGTGCGCTTGAAGCGCTGTTGTTTGGCTCCACGCTAATCAACGATACCTATGTGCACGCAGATGTCACCACCGGCGCGATGGCAGAACTCGGATTGCGCGTCTGGAACTGCGGGCGCATCCACGATGCCGATTTCTCCCTGATTGGCGACGGCCGTTGGGAGCACCAGACCGCGATCGGAGAAAAAACCCTCGGTGAAGCGCTTGCGCTTGCCGACCTCTGGCACGGCAAGCTCGACGGGCGCACCGGGGTGCAGCTCGCCGCGCACGCGCCCGACACCTGCTCGGACGATTTCTTGGTCCAGATTCGCAAGGCGGCCGAATCGCGCGGCCTGCGGGTCAACACGCACCTTTCGCAGAGCCGCACGGAGGTCGAGCAGATTCGGCGCCGCTCGAACAAGACGCCCGCCGAACTGCTGGAGGACGTCGGGCTGCTGAACGACCGGCTGACCGCCGCGCATTGCATCTTCGTTACCGACAGCGACATCGCCCGGTGCGGTGCGGCGGGCATCAATGTGGCGCATATCCCCAAAGGAAACGCCACGGGCGGCACGATCGCACCGATCGGAAAACTGCGCGCGGCCGGGGCTCGGCTCGCTCTGGGGACGGACAACATGCATGCCGACCTGGTCGAGGTGATGCGCTGGGCGCTTGCCATGGGCCGCGTGCAGGAGGGACGGGTGAGCGACGCGTGGCAGCCGGGCGATGTGTTGCGCGCCGCAACGATGGGCGGCGCGCACGCGATGGGGCTCGCGGAGGAGATCGGATCGATCGAAGTCGGCAAGAGGGCCGACCTGGTGGCGTTCGATTTCCGCCGCCCGCACCTGGTGCCCGACGTGAACCCGGTCGGCACGCTCGTGCACACGGGCCAGGGGAGGGACGTGGAACTGGTCCTGGTCGATGGCCGCGTCGTGGTCGAAGACGGCCGGCCGACGCTCGTCAAGATGGAAACCATCCTCGCCGAAGCGCAGCACGCCGCCGATGCGCTCTGGCAGCGCGCCGGCGCGTAAAGCGGCACAATCGAGCCATGACCCGGGACCTGCGCGGCTTCGCCGGCCAATACCCTGAAGTGCGTTGGCCAAACGGTGCGCGGATCGCGGTTTCGATCGTGCTCAACGTGGAGGAGGGCGCCGAACTCGCGGTGTCCTCGGGTGACGAGAGAAACGAATCCGTGCACGAAGCGGTGCAGTTGGTCGAAGGTGCGCCCGACCTGTGCATGGAGAGCCACTTCGAATACGGTTCGCGCGTGGGGTATTGGCGGATCGCGAACGTGGCCGAAAGCCTTGGTGTGCCATTAACGCTAAACACGTGCGCGCGGGCCCTCGAGGCCACGCCGTGGATAGGCGCCGACGCGGCCAAGCGCGGCTACGAGATTTGCTGCCATGGCTGGCGCTGGGAGTCCCATGCCGGCATGGAAGAAGCCAAGGAGCGCGCATTGATCGCGCGGGCAGTCGATACCGTGCGGCGGGTGCACGGCAAGGCACCGGTCGGCTGGCATACCAAGTCTTCGGCCTCGGTGAACACGCGCCGGTTGTTGGTCGAGCATGGTGGCTTTCTTTACGACAGCGACGCCTACAACGACGACGTGCCTTATTACGTGGAGGTCGGGGGCCGGCGACACCTCGTGCTGCCCTATGCGTTCGACACCAACGACATGCGCTTTTTCGATCGCCCGGCCTTCGTGCGCGGTTCGGATTTCGCCGACTACTCCATAGCAGCGTTCGACTGGCTCTGGGCCGAAGGCGCGGACGCGCCCAGGATGCTGTCGATCGGCCTGCACACCCGGATCATCGGTCGCCCCGCGCGCATCGGCGGGCTGGCAACGCTGATCCGCCACATGAAGCAGCGCGGCCTCGCCTGGTTTGCGACTCGCGAAGATATCGCGCGTCACTGGCTAGCTCACTGTCCGCCGCGGTAGGTGGAAAGACCATGAAGATCCTCGTGATCAACCCGAACCTCACGCAGGCGGTGACCGACGCGGTCGCCGCTGTCGCGCGCAAGTACGCTGCGCCCGGCTCGGAGATTCTTGCGGTCACCGGCGAATTCGGCCCGCAGGTGATCGGCAGCCGTGCCGAAAACGCGATCGCGCATCACGGCGTGCTCGACCTCGCGGCCAGGCACCATGCCGGCTGCGACGCAGTCGTGCTCGGCGTGTCGCTCGATACCGGCTTGCTCGCGCTGCGTGAGTTGTTGTCGATCCCGGTGGTCGGCATGACCGAGGCGGGACTGTTCGGCGCTGCGCTCGTGGCGACGAAGATCGGTGTGCTGACTTATGGCGCACGCATGGTGCCGGCCTACGAAGAGTTGGTGAAATCTCACTGCTTTGCCGACCGGGTCGCGGGCGTGGAC
>CAMBSA010000135.1 GCA_945869935.1 Bordetella parapertussis
GCTTACGTGGTCGACCACGTGTTCGCCTTCCACCACCTTGAGGCTCATCGCGCCGATGTGTTCGATCCAGAAACGCGCGGTCTGGCCGATCTTGATCCACTTGTGCAGGTCCTGCGAACAGGCAAAACCGATGGTTCCGGTGCCGAGCAGATCGCCGGGGTACAGCGTTTCGTTGTCGGACGAGTAGGCAACGAGCTGCGCGGGCGTGAAGCTGTGCGGCGCACTGGTGCTGCCTTCGAACCAGATTTCGCCATCGACCTCGACGCTGCATTTCAGGTTCATCGGGTCTACAGCGTCTGCGGTGATCATGCACGGACCGAGCGCGGTGTGGAAGTCCTTGCGCTTGTTGGGGCCGAAGGGTTCGCGCTTGAATCCCTCGCGGCAGCTGCTGTCGATCAGGATGGTGTAGCCGGCGATATGCCCGACAGCTTCCTCGGCGCTGAGGTTGCGGCCCTGTTTGCCGATGATGATGCCCAGTTCGAGTTCGAGGTCGAGCAGCTTGGTGTAGTACGGGTAGGGCACCGGGTCCTCGGGACCGGCGATGCCGGTGCAGCTGCCCTTGTAATACGGCGGATTGGTGAACCAGATCGGGTCGCGCTCGTACTTGTTGCCGCCGATCAGCGGCGCGTGTTGGGCGCGCGTCATGTGTTCCTCGTAGATCGAGAAATCGCGGAACGAGGCGGGACGCGGCAGCGGCGCCAACAGCCTGACATCAGATCTCGTGTACATCAGCGACTCGCCGTCCGGCCCGCGCGCATCGGGATGGGCGAGCGCGAACTTGAGCGCGCTTTTTGCTGCGGCAAGGCCCGCGTGGCCGGCGCGCAGCCAGCCGATCATGTCGGGCGGCGTGCGCAGTTGCGCGAGTTCGCGCGGCGTCGGTTCGTCGGTGTCCTGCGCGAGATGCGCAGCGAACGCGGCGGTGATGTCGGCGATTCGGCCGTTCTCGTCGCCATCGGCGAGCGCGCCAAGGCGGCGGATGCGCCCGACAGGGGTGGATACCTCGAAGCTCACGATCTTCATCGGACGGACTCCTCTGACTGCGCGTTCAATTTAAAAATCGGAAAATTCTTTGAGATTTATTTCAAAAGACAATTACCTTCGAATGAAAGAAGGTAATTAAAATACCATATTCGGAATAACTTCGTCGGAATAACTTCGTCGGAATAACTGCGGGGCATGAATACCCGCCTAGCCGCCAGTGTAGACCGGGGCGGGCTGGCTGAAGAACGAATGCAGGATGTGATAGACAAGCGCGACATTCTTCTCGTGCAGGCTGGAGTGCGCGATGCCCGGCATCACGGTGAACTGCTCGTCGGGATTAGGCAGGCGGTCGAAAAACTCCACGAGGTCCGGCAGGCTCGCGATGCCGTCGAACTGGCCGCGCATGATGAGCGTCGGCACATCGAGTTTTTCCGGCTGCACCACCGGCAGGTTCACCGTCATGTCCAAATAGGTGCCGGTGGGCACGGTGGTGTCGAGGGCGAGGATGGCTTTTGCGAACGCATCCACCACATCCGGGTCCGCGGTGCCCGGATGGTCGCGGGTGAAGATGCTCTGCACCATCGCGTTGTCGATCGGCCGGCGGTTGGTGGAGCGCCAGTCGGCAATACGCTTGCGCCTCGCCTCGAGCGTAGGGCTGCCCTTGCCGGTCCACACGAACGCATCCAGCGCAAGACGCTTCACGCGTTCCGGATGGCGCTGCGCATACACTGCGGCGCGCAGTCCGCCCGAGAAGAGGCCGTAGTGCAGGTGCTTCGACTCGCCGGTGGTCTTCGCGATGTAGTCGCAGGCGGCGGCAAGGTCGTCCGCGCCGTTGGCGATGTCGAAGTTGATCGGGCGCTGCTTGTCGGAGCGGCCGTAGCCCTCGAAGTCGAGGCACCAGGTGTCGTAGCCGAGGTGCGCGAACCAGTCCATGGTGGAGTACTGCGGCTTGCCCGGCACCTGCAGGTCGAACACCGGCGTGCCCGCCATCGAGGATCCGTGCGAGAACACGATCACGCCGCGCGTTGGCTTCGCCGCGGTGCGCTTGCGCCAGAGGTAGAGATTGATCGTTTCGCCGCCGACGCGCTTGATCGCCCGGTGCTCGCTACCGACGACGCGCGCTTTTGAGCCTGGTGTTTGTGCACCGGCTGCAGTGGCGATCGAGGCCGCCGCAAGACCCGCAGCGGATCCGATGATGAAATGCCTGCGGGACGATTGTCTGGACACGGCGCATTCCTTCTCAGACAACTTTGACGCGGATGTCGTACAGGCCGTCGGCATGGCCTTCCATCACGTCGCCGCGTACCACCGGGCCGACGTTCTCCGGCGTACCGGAGTAGATGATGTCGCCGGGGAACAGTTCGTAATAGCGCGAGAGATTCGACACCTGTTCGGCCACGCTCCAGATCATCTTGTCCAGAGTGCTCGATTGCTTGGTCTGCCCGTTGACCTTGAGCCAGATCGCGCCCTTGGTGAAATTTTTGCGAACAGCACGCGGTCGCGGTCCTGCGCCTCCGTCGGCATCACGCATCCTGCGACGGCCCCCGCGCCCATGGCAGCGGTGGTGCCGAGCAAACTGCGTCGTGTCCTGTCCATCGCTCCTCCTCGTGTCGAGCGAGTCGATGATAGATCAACGCACGCGATGTCGACACCGTTCCGCAATGTGCAACGCACGGCTGCGCCAGAAATACAAAACGCCGCGAGGGATGCGATCCGTCGCGGCGTTTCGTGTTCGGCGAGGCAGGGTTCATTCCTTCGCGCTTTCACGCGAAGGAATGTGCGGTTCTACTCCGGCTTGCGGTTGAAGCCACCGAGGAGGGCGGCCTGTTGCGGGCGCGGCTGCCGCGGCTGGCGTTGCTGTGCCGGGGCATCGTTCTGCTGCTTCGGCGCGGAATTGCCGGGATTCGATTCGCCTTCCTCCTGCGCACGGAGCCGTTCGGCGGCGAGGAACTGCTCGCGCTCGAGACGTCGCAGCGCTTCGAGTTCCGGATCGAGAGAGAAGCTGCGCGAGGCAGGCGCGGCGCGATTGCCGTCTGCTTCGTAGCTGCGTCCGCCACCGCGGTTGTTGCGGTTCGGGTTGTTCCTGCCCGGATTGCCGCGGCCCTGATTCAGGTTGCGCGGCGGGGCGATGGTGTTGCCGATGTTGTCATCGACGATCTGCGCGTGATCGCTTGCCTGGTTCGGGTCGGCCCGGTTGTGCGGATCGATGCCGTTCGGATCGACGCGGTTGGCGTCCATTCGCGGAGCGCGCGGGCCACGGTTCGGGTCATCGCGACGCGGCTGGGAGTTGCGGTTGCGGTCGTTGCGCTGGCCACCTGGACGCGGGCCTCGCTGAGCGCCGTCAAGGCGCGGAGCTTGCTGAGCGCCGTCAAGGCGCGGATCTCTCTGAGCGCCGTCGGGACGCGGACCCCTTTGACCGCCATCCATGCGCGGACCCCGCGTGTCCCCCTCACGACGCGGGGCACTGTCCGGACGCGGACCGCGCGGGTCGCCGTCACGGCGGGGTGCGCCGTCGCGGCGTCTCGGGTCGCCTTGTCGCGGGCCGTCATTGCGCGGGTTATTGTCGCGGCGTTGCTGCTGCGGGCGCTGTTGTCCGCCGCGGCGCTGCTGTTCGTTGCCGCGCGGTGCGGGGGCCATCGTGCTCCAGTTCTCCGGCGGCTCGAAGCCTTCGATCACGCGCATGTCGATCTTGCGGTTCATCAGGCGTTCGATCGCCGATAGCAGTGAGCGCTCGTCGCCCGCCACCAGCGAGACTGCCTCGCCCGATGCACCGGCACGGCCGGTGCGGCCGATGCGGTGCACATAGTCTTCCGGCACGTTGGGAAGATCGTAGTTCACCACATGCGGCAGTGCCTCGATGTCGAGGCCGCGTGCGGCGATGTCGGTGGCGACCAGCACTTGCAACTCGTTGTCCTTGAAGCGCTTTAGCGCCCGGGTGCGCGCGCCCTGGTTCTTGTTGCCGTGGATTGCATCCGACTGGATGCCTTCCTTTTCCAGCTGCTGCGCGAGTCGGTTGGCGCCGTGCTTGGTCTTGCAGAACACCAGCACCTGTTGCCAGTTGCCTGACTTCACCAGGTGCGCGAGCAGTTCGCGCTTGCGGTCCTTGTCCACCGGGTGCACCACCTGGCCGACGAGTTCCGCCGGGGTGTTGCGTCGGGCGACCTCGACCGAGGCCGGGTCCTTCATGAAGCCGCCGGCGAGCGTGCGGATCTCGTCGGAGAAGGTGGCGGAGAACAGCAGGTTCTGGCGTTCCTTCGGCAGCAGCGCGAGGATCTTGCGTATGTCGTGGATGAAGCCCATGTCGAGCATGCGGTCGGCTTCGTCGAGCACGAGGATTTCGACGTGGCGCAGGTCGACCGTCTTCTGCTGGATGTGATCGAGCAGTCGGCCGGGGGTCGCGACGACGATGTCCACGCCGCGGCGCAGTTCGGCGATCTGCGGGTTGATGTTCACGCCGCCGAAGATGGTGGTGGAGCGGAAACCCGCGTGGCGGCCGTAGGCGCGAACGCTTTCCTGCACCTGTGCTGCGAGTTCGCGGGTCGGGACGAGCACGAGTGCGCGGACCGGGTGTTTTGCGGGTGATGCGCTATCGTTTGCCTTCGCGGCGAGTCGCTGCAGCATCGGCAGCGTGAAGCCGGCGGTTTTGCCGGTGCCGGTCTGCGCGGCGCCAAGCAGGTCGCGTCCCGCGAGAACAACCGGGATGGCCTGGGCCTGGATGGGGGTCGGTTCGGTATAGCCTTGATCGGTAACAGCGCGAAGCAACTCGGCGGACAGCCCGAGGGATTCAAATGTGGTGCTAATGACACTTCTCCTGAGGTATCGGCCTGCAAAGGCGGGAGCCTTTTTAACCGGTTCAGGCAGATGTGTACTGCTTGGGATGGATTCGGGAGCCGGGGATGGCGCCGCGAAGAGCTTGAGCCGCTAACCGGATGAGGCTGGCTTCAAAGCTTGTAGTCAACAATACACGAAATCCGACGGAAGCGCTTGATTTTATTGCAGTGCCGGTGCGTTTCCGGCGGTGGGGCCCACCACGTGTATTCTGTAGGCGGGCGCCCCGGAGAGCGCGCGGCAACGGAATACGGAGGGGGACGGAATGAAACTTCACAGCGTGCTGGCAGCGCTTGGTTTGTCGGTATTCGCGCTTTGCGCAGGTGCGCAGGACTGGCCCAGCCGGCCGGTGAGACTGATTGCGCCCTTCCCGCCGGGCGGCTCGGTAGACCAGGTGGCGCGCCTGCTCGCAAACTACCTCACACCGCAGCTCGGTCAGCAGGTGGTGGTTGACAATCGCGGCGGTGCCGCGGGGTCGATCGGCACGACCTTCGCGGCGAAATCCGCGCCGGACGGCTACACCTTCCTCGTGGTGTTCGATACCCATGGAGTGAACCCGAGCCTGATTCCTGGCATCGGATACGACAGCCAGCGCGACCTTGCGCCGGTGATGCTGATTTCGCGTTCCTCGATGGTGGTGACCACGCACGCCTCGCAACCCTACCGGACGTTTTTCGATGTGGTAAAGGCGGCGAAGGCGAAACCCGATGCGCTCGGTTACGGCACGATCGGTGCGGGCAGCCTTGGGCATCTTGCGATGGCGCTGCTGCAGACCGAGGGCGACTTTCGACTGACGCATGTGCCCTACAAGGGCGGCGGGCCGCTAATCCAGGACGCGATCGCGGGACACGTGCCGCTGGCGATCGGCACCACTTTCCTTCTGAGCCCGCACATCAACACAAAGGCGATTCGACCGGTGGCGGTGACCGGAACCGTGCGCGTCCCGCAGTTTCCCGACGTGCCGACGCTCGCCGAGCAGGGATTCAAGGGCTTCGAAGCCTATGCATGGTGGGGCTTACTCGCACCGATAAAGACACCGCAGCCGATTCTCGATCGGATGCACGCCGAACTCGTGAAGGTGCTGAAAACGCCGGCGGCAAGCGAACGGCTCACTGCTCAGGGCATGGACATCGTTGCATCGTCACCCGGCGAATTCGCGAAATTCATCAACGGCG
>CAMBSA010000136.1 GCA_945869935.1 Bordetella parapertussis
TGAACCAGACGGAAGTCCGGATGATTTCCCTGCGCGAACCAGTTGCAGGCCGGACACTTGCCGCACGCCCGCCTGTGCCCGCTCACGGGCGTTTCGCAAAGAAGTGCACGTGCAAGTTCTACGGCCAGTTCGTCCAGCCCGATTCCTTCCCTGCCGGTCAAAAGCACGGCGTGAGGGGGGCGTGTCTGCCACCTCTCCAGTAACCGGTCAAGTTCAGGTTCCAACCAAGGATACATTTATTTTCAGATACCTATAAGGATATTCTCAAGTTCTACACGAATATCAGCCAGGCTACGCGATGAGTCCACCAGCCGCACCCGCCCCGATTCTTTGCGCGCGCGCTCATGGTAGGCAGCGCGGACGCGCTTGAAGAAATCGTCGCCTTCACGTTCAAACCGATCCCATTCGGCCTGCGACGCCGCCAGGCGGCTGCGGGCGATTTCGAGGGGGACATCGAATACCAGAGTAATGTCAGGGGTTAATCCCTCCTGAACCCAGGCTTCGAGCGCTTGGATCTTGGTGCCTGCCAACCCTCTTCCCCCGCCCTGATACGCATATGTCGCATCCGTGAAGCGGTCGGAGACCACCCAGGTACCGGCCTTGAGCGCCGGCCGGATCACCTTGGAGACATGCTCCTGGCGCGCTGCGAACACCAGCAGTGTCTCGGTTTCGATGCTCATAGGCTCGCCCAGCACCAGTCGGCGCAACTTCTCGCCGACGTCGGTGCCGCCCGGCTCCCGGGTCACCACCGTCTCGATTCCCCGCTTGCGCAGGTAATCCGCTATCCAGTCGACATGGCTGCTTTTGCCTGCCCCGTCCACGCCTTCAAGGGTGATGAACTTGCCGCGCATCATTTCCCCTGCCGTTGAAACCGCGAAACGGCACGGTTGTGCTCGTCCAGTGTGCTGGAGAAATGGTGCGTTCCGTCGCCTCGGGCGACAAAGTAAAGCGCGTCGGTGCGCTCGGGCATGACGGCGGCCAATAACGCTGCCGCGCCAGGATTGGCAATCGGGTGCGGCGGTAATCCGTTGCGCGTGTAGGTGTTGAACGGGGTGTCAGTCAACAAGTCGCGTTTTCTCAGGTTTCCGTCGAAGCGGGGGCCGATACCATAAATCACCGTCGGATCGGTCTGAAGCGGCATCCGGATGCGCAGGCGATTGATGAATACACCGGCAATCTGCGCGCGCTCCTTAGGACTGCCGGTTTCCTTCTCCACGATAGAGGCAAGAATCAGTGCTTCCTTGGCATCGGCGAGAGGCAGGTCGGAGATGCGCCGCGACCATGCCGATTCTAGCTGCTTCTGCATTGCACGATGCGCCCGGGCGAGCACGGAAAGGTCGGACTCCCCCTTTCCGAACAGATAGGTGTCCGGGAAAAAGCGCCCTTCCGCAGGAATACCCGTCGCACCCAGGCGGCTCATGATCTCCGCGTCGCTCAGTCCCGACGAATCGTGCCGGATGGACGCGTGTGCATCGAGCGCTGCCCGTATCTGTCGTACCGTCCAGCCTTCGATGAATACGACTTCCATCATCGAGAAGTCACCGGCCGTGACCTTGCGGAGCAATTCCCAGGGGGTGGCGCCTGCAGAAATCTCGTAGCTTCCCGCCTTGATCGATCGGTGATTGCGCGAAATGCGTGCGATCAGTTCGAACATCCCGGGGCTGGTAGGCACGCCCGCCTCGTTCATCTGACGCGCTGCGCTTCGCAGTGAGCTACCCGGCATGATCGAGAAATCCACGGTCTCCGCCTGCAAGGAGATTGGCGTCAGTGCGTATCCTGCAACGATCAGCACCGCAGCCAGGGCGGCAAGCAAGACCAGGGAGACAGCGGTGCGGAGCATCGGGGATAGGATCGGTTGGGTGGGCTAGGCCGTACCGCGACGGCCCTGAATCATGCGAACCGTATAATAGCCGCTGCGTTTCCCCCCAAGCGAATCGAATCGCATCCCAGAATGACCCAGGAATTCGAACAAGAGCTGATCACAGGCGGTGCACATCTTGCCGAGGGCATCGTCATCCATTTTGGCGATCCGGCGGGTGAGTTGCAGGCTGCAGCCGCCGGAAACATCGTCGCGCCGCTCACAGGCATGGCGTGCGTGCAGTTCAGCGGTGACGATGCGGAGAACTTCCTCCACGGACAACTGAGCTGCGATGTCAAGGGCATGTCGGCGAAAGGCACCACCTACGGGGCGTATTGCAGTCCGCAAGGGCGGATGCTGGCTAGTTTTCTGTTGCTGCGCATCGAGCAGTCCTTTCTGATGCTGCTGCCTTCCGATATCGCGGAGGCGACGCAAAAGCGGCTGTCGATGTTCATCCTCCGATCAAAGGTCAAGGCGGGCCGCGCTGACTTCATCGTGCTCGGGCTGAGCGGCGCAGCAAGCTTGTCGAAGTCTCACTCACCCGTCATGACCTCCACGCTCGAGGCCGACGGGAGCATGTCGGTCCGCCTCGATGATTCCCGAGGATTGCTGGTGGTGCCTTCGGGCGCAATCGCAACACGCTGGAACGCTCTAGCATCCGAGTGTCGCCCTGCGGGAGTTCCGGCGTGGGAATGGCTCGACATTCGTTCCGGCATCCCTTGGATACACCCGGCCACCCGCGAGGAATTCATTCCGCAGATGGCGAACGTCGATCTGATCGGCGGTGTCAGCTTCTCCAAGGGGTGCTATCCCGGGCAGGAAATTGTTGCGCGTACGCAGTTCCGCGGACAGGTCAAACGCCGCATGTATCTCGCACACGTCGATGCGCCGGCTGCGCCACGCACGGGCGATGCGCTCTACAGCGACGATCTCGGTGACCAGGCAAGCGGCAAGGTGGTGACGGCGCAGGCGGCACCGACGGGCGGCTATGATCTGCTGGCGGTTGTCACCGTCGCAAGCAAGGAAAACTCGGTGGTGCGTCTCGGGTCCTCCCTAGGGCCTGTCCTTCGGTTCGAGCCTCTCCCCTATTCCTTCCCGTCTGCATCGACATGAGCATGGTTTTCTACGTTTATTTCAAGGTTGTGCCGGAATCCGAAGCCCACGCGCGCGAACTCGCACAGGCGCTTGTTGCCGATGTGCGTCGCGAAACCGGCATCGCCGGGATGCTGCTGCGACGCCGCGACGATCCATCGACCTGGATGGAGGTCTATCAGGGCGTTGCCGACGGGCCTGCGTTTGAGGCCGTGTTGAGGCGACTCGCGGAAGCATCGGACTTCCAACGTGTCCTCAAGGACGGCTCCACCCGACGCCTGGAAATATTCCAGGCGCTGTAGCGTGTGCCTGATCCTGTTGGCGTGGAAGTGTCGCGACGATCTTCCCCTGGTCGTGGCCGCAAACAGGGACGAAGACTTCGCACGGCCGACGGCCCCGGCAGACTTCTGGCAGGAAAGCCCGGAAATTCTCGCCGGTAGGGATCTCAGCGCAGGCGGTACGTGGCTGGGCACCCATCGTAACGGCCGATTCGCGGCAATCACCAACTACCGAAATCCGTCTGACCGCCGCAGTGACGCGCCCTCCCGCGGCGCGCTGGTGGCGAATTTCCTTCGCGATACAACCAGTCCGCCCGACTACCTGAGATCGCTACAGGCGTCGGCGCAGGCGTACAACGGCTACAGCTTGCTGGTGGGCGATCGGGATCAACTCTGGTGCTTTTCCAATCGCGGCCTGGCGCCGCAGGCACTGCCACCCGGCGTTCACGGATTGTCCAACCATCTTCTGAACACGCCCTGGCCCAAGGTAACGCGAGGCGTGAGTGCACTGGAAACACTTGTGCGACGCGGCGCAGATTCCATGGAGTATTTCGATCTTCTCGATGACACCACCGTCGCCACCGACCCCGAGTTGCCGGATACCGGCGTGGGGATCGAGCGCGAGCGATGGTTGTCCGCGATGCGGTTGGTGGGCGCGTCGTATGGCACCCGTTGCTCCACGGTGCTTCGGATGTCTGCCACGGGCGAGGCAGAGTTTCACGAACGCACCTGGGGCATGGGCAGCGAGGCTGCCGGCACGGTAAGCCATCGTTTCAGGATCGTTTCGGCACGAGCTTGAGCGTTATGGATTTTCGCTCGCTGGATTTCTGCGCTCGAACACACACGCTTCATAGCCGGACGCGCGGGAGCGTCCCCGAGGCGCCCGTATAATGCTCTCCTCATTCGCGACGCCGATGGCGTGGAGTCAAGCCGATGCAAAGCCTCTGGAACGACGACGAAGCCGGAACCTATTCCGGAGACCTCGGCCTTCGCGTCTACACCTCGCGCCTGCTCGGGCGCGACAAGACCCTGGTCCTGCACGGCGGCGGCAACACGTCGGTGAAGATCCGCGAAAAGAACGTCTTCAGAGAAGAGGAGGAACTCCTCTATGTGAAAGGCAGCGGCTGGGACCTCGAGACGATCGAAGCGCCCGGGTTCTCGCCGGTGCGCCTCGACTACGTGCGCAGGCTCGCAGACCTGCCGAGCCTGCCCGATCCGCAAATGGTGAACGAACTCGTCACACACATGACACGCGCCGGGGCCCCTGCCCCCTCGGTCGAAACGATCCTGCATGCGAGCCTGCCTTACCGCTATGTCGATCACACCCACGCCGATGCAATACTCTCGATTACCAACGCGCCGAACGGCGAGGCGCGCATCCGCCAGATCTACGGCGAACGCGTGGTCATCATCCCCTATGTGATGCCGGGATTCGACCTGGCCGCGCTGTGTGCGCGGGAATTTGGCAAGCACGTAGGGAAAAACACGGTTGGCATGGTGCTGATGAACCACGGCATATTTTCGTTCGGCGATACCGCGCGCGAGTCCTATGAACACATGATCGCGCTCGTCTGCGAGGCCGAGGCCTACCTGCGGAAGCACAAGAGCTGGACGGTCGGGTCAAAGGCGGCGAAGGCGACAGGAGTCGACTCGACCGCCCTCGCGGTACTTCGTCGTTCGGTGAGCGATGTCGCCGGAACGCCGATGATCCTGTCGGTTAGCGAAAATCCCGCCCTGCACGCGTTTGCGCAGCATCCCGACCTCGCACGTATTTCGCAGCACGGCCCAGTCACGCCGGACCACATCATCCGGACCAAGAAAGTGCCGATGCTCGGGCGCGACGTGGCCGGATTCGCAAAGTCCTATCGCGAGTATTTTGATCGTAATTCGCCGCTGGTAAGCGAGAAAAAGACCATGCTCGATTCGGCCCCTCGCATGGTGCTGGATGCGGCCTTCGGGTTCGCTGCGATCGGACGCACGGCAAAGGATGCGGCGATCGTGGCCGAACTCTACGAGCACAGCGTGGACGTGTTTCTTCGCGCGGAAGGCCTCGGTGGTTGGAACGCGCTGCCCGAGCGCGACCTGTTCGAGGTCGAGTACTGGGATCTGGAGCAGGCGAAGCTTCGCAAAAGCGGTGTACCTCCGGGTTTTACCGGCGAGGTGGTACTTGTCACCGGCGCCGCCTCGGGCATAGGGAAGGCCTGCGTCGAATCGTTCCTGAAGCGAGGGTCGGCGGTCGTTGCCCTCGATCGCAATCCGGCGGTGCAAAGCGCATACACGCGTCCCGATTATTGCGGTATCGCCTGTGACCTGACCGATGCGAACGCAGTACGTTCGGCGATCGAACGCGGCGTGAGGCAGTTCGGCGGGATTGACATGCTGGTGCTCAATGCGGGCATTTTTCCTCCGAGCCAGTCGATACAGGACATCAGCGCCGAGACCTGGCGCGGTTCCATGGCGATCAATCTCGATGCGAGTTTCCTTCTGATGCAGCTTTGTCATCCGCTCCTTAAACTCGCACCGCGCGGGGGACGAGTCGTGGTGATCGGATCGAAGAACGTTCCCGCCCCCGGGCCCGGCGCCGCGGCCTACTCCGCATCCAAGGCCGCGCTCAACCAGCTAGCCCGGGTCGCAGCGCTTGAATGGGGCAAGGACGGGATCCGTATCAATTCGCTGCATCCGAACGCGGTCTATGACACCGCGCTCTGGACCGACGAGGTGCTC
>CAMBSA010000137.1 GCA_945869935.1 Bordetella parapertussis
GACGGCCTCGAGGAAGAGCGCCGCCTGATGTACGTCGCGATCACGCGCGCGCGTACGCGCCTCTACCTGTCGTACGCCAAGACGCGGCTGCTGCACGGTCAGACGCGCTACAACATCGCCTCGCGTTTTCTGGATGAAGTGCCCGACGAGCTCACCAAGTGGCTCACGCCGAAACTCGGCATGGGCATGGCGAACGAGCCGAGCTGGCTGTCGTCGCCGTCGTCGGGTGGCCACGCGGGTGGCCATGCGGCCAGCAACGCCTCCGGCCAGACGCCGCCCAAGGGGCGCGATCCCGGCCACGGCTACCGCATCGGCCAGAACGTGTCGCACGCCAAGTTCGGCCAGGGCGTGATCGTGAGCGCGGAAGGCTCGGGTTCGGATGCGCGCCTGCAGATCAATTTCGGCCGGCACGGCGTGAAGTGGCTCTCGCTGGAATTCGCGAAGCTCTCGCCCGCCTAGGACGTCTCAGTCCGGAATTGCGAACTTTGCCTTTTTCATAGAAAGGAAAGACGCCTGAGATCGGTCAATTCGGTTGCTAAAATTGGCAACGAGTCAGCGCGTCAAAGGCGAAAATCCGTAGAGCTTTTCGGGGTTTTCCACCAGCATCCTCTGCCGGTCGCGCGCATCCGGCACCCAGAGCGGGATCAGGTCCACGAGGTCGCCGTCGTTGGGCATGGCGCCCGCGTGGATCGGATGCGGCCAGTTGCTGCCCCAGAGGATGCGGTCGGGGCGCGCCTCGATCACGCGGTGGATCATGCCCAGCATGTCGCGATGCGGATAGGGTTCGGCGGACAGCCGGTAGAGGCTTGCGAGCTTCACCCAGCAGCGGTCGGTGTCGAGCAGATCGAGGATCGCCTGGAAGCCCGGGCTGTACTCACCCTCCTGCGCGGTGACGCGGCCGAGGTGATCGAGCACGAAATCGCAGCCGATGCGCCGCAATCTCGGCGCGAGTTCGACGAGTTCGGCGGACCGGTGCAGGTGCAGCACGAGATGCCATCGCAACGGCGCGGTCTGTGCGGCGAGCGCCTCCATGTGACTGAAGTTCGCGCCGCCGCGCACCACCGTCGAGATGCGGCAGCCGCGCATGCCGGCATCGTGCATCGCCTGCACCTCGGCATCCGCAAGTCCCGAGCGGATCACCGCCACGCCGCGCGCGCGATTGCCCAATCGTGACAGCGCATTGAGCGTCGCGCGGTTGTCGGTGCCGTGCGCACCGCCGTGCACGATCACGCCGCGGTCAAAGCCCAGCGTGTCGAGCAGCGAGGCATATTCTTCTACGCTGCAGTCCTCGGGCGTGTAGCTGCGCTCGATTGAAAACGGGAAGGTCGATGCCGGCCCGAACACATGCGCATGGCAGTCGCAGGCGCCGGGCGGCGGGGTGAAACGCGGTTTCCGGGGACGGCGGTCCGGGCCGGGGCAGGGCTGCATTCGCTCGGATGCGTGAAGTGAAAGGCTGGCTTATTTTGCCTTGTCGCCCAGCGCCCGGATCAGCTTGCCGATGCGTTCCACGTCTGCTCGAAGAAAGGCGTTGAACTCGTCGGGCCCGCGATCACGCGGGAACATGATGAGGCCGCTCAACTTGTCGCTCGCTTCCTTGTCCTGCGCGGCAAGGCGGATTTCGCGGCTCAACTGCTCGAGGATAGGGCGCGGCACGCCCGCCGGCGCGACGATGCCGTAATAGGTGCTGTATTCGAAGCCGGGCAGGTCGGCGGCGGCTTCCGCCGACGGCAGCTCGATCGGCGTGCGCAGCGGTTCGCGCGAGGTGACCGCGAGCGCGACCAGTCGGCCGTCCCTGACGTACTGCAGCACCGAGGCGGCGGGAACGAACATCGCATCCAGCCGTCCTGCCACCGTGTCGGTGATGACTTCAAAGCCTTTGTAGGGGACCGCCACGATATTGATGCCGGTGCGGTCGGCGAACAGCGCGCCGCCGACATGGGTGGTGGTGCCGTTGCCCGAGGTGCCGTAGTTGAGCTTGCCCGGCTGCGATTTCGCGAGGGCGACGAATTCCTTCAGCGTCTTCACGTTGAGCCGGGTCGGCACCACGATCAGGCTGGGCGCCTCGGCGAACAGCGCCACGCCGGTGAAGTCGCGCAGCGTGTCGTAGGGCAGGTTGTCGAACAGCGCCGGGTTGGCCGAATGCTGCGAGTTGACGATGAGGATGGTGTAGCCGTCGGGCGCGGACTTGGCGACGAACTGGCCGGCGATCGAGCCGCTCGCGCCGGTGCGGTTCTGCACCACCACCGGCTGGCCTAGCCGCTGCGACAGCCGCTCCGCAAGGATGCGCGCGACGAGGTCGCTGGTCGTGCCTGGGGCGAGCGGCGCGACGAGCTGGATCGGTTTGGAGGGGAACCGGTCCTGTGCGCTGGAAATACCGGCGGACAGGAGCAGGGAGCAGATGACGGTCGACGTAAGGAGAAGAAATCGGGCAAGGCAGATTCTCATGGCACCTCCGGTGGGGTTTCGGCACATCGCCGATTCGGACGCATTGAAACAGATAAGCCGGAAAGCCGCTGCATTCGCCCCGAAGCAGTACGCAGGGGGCAGGTGCGGTGCAGTACGTAGAACAGCAATCAGAACAACGGGAGCTGGATCAGGCCGAGCAGGACTTTCTCCTCGACCTGTCGCTTGGCTTCGCCCAGCGTTCGGGCTTCGCCGGTGTTGGTGCCGGCGTCCCAACGGTACACGCCGTCCCAGTCGCCCTTGACGCCAAGGCGCACGCGGCCGACGCATTCCTTGCCGAGCCAGTAGCCGTGCGACTGATAGCCGCGCTCCCAGACAGGCTTCTTGCGCGCGCCGGTCCGGCGTTTTTTCTTGGGGGTTGATGTCGCCATAAGCCGGAATTCTACTGCTGCTAGTGCTTGTTGATCACAGCCATTGGCCACGGGCCGTTCTAGAGGCTAGCTCCCTGCGCCACGACCCAATACCTCGCAAACCGCCCCGCAATCTGCCAGACCATCACCTGCATCCCGTCGAGCCTGAGCCAGCCCGAGGCAAGGCAGAGTGCGTCGCCCACCACCGGCAGCCAGGCGAACATCAGCGCGGGCGCGCCCCAGCGCCGCACACGTTCGAGCTGACCGCGTTCGAGCAGAGTCAGCGGCTTTTTCGATCCGATGAAGCGCCCGCTGATGTACCGTCCCATGAGCCAGGTGCTCATGCCGCCCGCGGTGTTGCCCACGGTGGCTATCGCGAGCGCCGGCCAGAACAGGTCGCCGTGCATGCGCAGCACGCCGAACAGCACCGCCTCCGAACTGAAGGGCAAGACGGTGGCGGCGAGAAAGGCGGCAAGGCCGAGCGACAACAGGCCTTCCGCGGGGGTGAGCAGGGCGTTCATGCGGCGGCGAGCATAGTGCATTGCGGCGATCGGCGAAGTACGTGACGGGGCGGTTCTACGGGCGGCGCGGCATCGCGCTGAGTTAAAGTAATGCTCCTTCGCGGCATCTCCTGTACCCATGAAAAAAACCGCAGCACGAAAAATCGACTATCTCGAACGCATCCTCACCGCGCGCGTCTATGACGTGGCGGTGGAGACGCCGCTCGAACACGCGCCGCTGCTCTCGGCGCGCATCGGCAACCGCCTGATGATCAAGCGCGAGGACATGCAGCCGGTGTTCTCCTTCAAGCTGCGCGGCGCCTACAACAAGATGGTGAACCTGCCCGCTTCGGTGTTGAAGCGCGGCGTGATCTGTTCCTCGGCCGGCAACCATGCGCAGGGCGTGGCGCTCTCGGCGCAGAAGCTCGGCTGCCGCGCGCTGATCGTGATGCCGGTGACCACGCCGAAGATCAAGGTCGACGCGGTGAAGGCGCGCGGTGCGCAGGTCGTGCTGTTCGGTGACTCTTATTCGGATGCGTACGCGCACGCGCGGGTGCTGGAGAAAAAACACAAGCTCACCTTCGTGCATCCCTACGACGATCCGGACGTGATCGCGGGCCAGGGCACGATAGGCATGGAAATCCTGCGCCAGGCCACGCGGCCGATCGATGCGATCTTCGTCGCGATCGGCGGCGGCGGTCTGATTTCGGGTATCGCCTCGTATGTGAAGCGGCTCAAGCCGGGAGTGAGGATCATCGGTGTGCAGCCGGTGGATTCGGATGCGATGTCGCGCTCGCTCAAGGCGGGCCGGCGCATCGAGCTCGAGCATGTGGGCCTGTTCGCCGATGGCGTGGCAGTGAAACTGGTGGGGGAGGAAACCTTTCGCATCTGCCGCGAACTGGTGGACGAGATCATCCTGGTTGACACCGACGAGATCTGCGCCGCGATCAAGGACGTGTTCGAAGAGACACGCTCCATCCTCGAGCCGGCAGGGGCACTCGCGATCGCCGGCGCCAAGGCCTGGGCCGAGCGCGAGGGCGTGCGCGGAAAGAAATTCGTCGCGATCGCCTGCGGTGCCAACACCAACTTCGACCGGCTGCGCTTCGTTGCCGAGCGTGCGGAAGTCGGCGAACACCGCGAGGCGCTGTTCGCGGTCACCATCCCCGAGCGCCGCGGCAGCTTCCGCCGCTTCTGCACCACGCTCGATGGCGGAAAGGAGGGCGGACGCAACATCACCGAGTTCAACTACCGCATGGCGGGCACGGAAGAAGCCAACATCTTCGTCGGCGTCGGTGTGGGCTCGCGCCGGGACAATGCGCAGATCGTGCGCACGCTCAAGCGCGAGGGATTCCGCACGGTGGATCTCTCGGATGACGAAGTCTCCAAGAGCCATGTGCGCCATCTCGTGGGCGGACATTCGACGGCGGCGATAAACGAAATCCTCTACCGCTTCGAATTTCCGGAGCGGCCGGGCGCGCTGATGCGGTTTCTCTCGACGCTCAATCCGGAGTGGAACATCAGCCTGTTCCATTACCGCAACCACGGTGCCGACTACGGCAGCATTCTGGTCGGCATCCAGGTGCCGCCGCGCGAGATGCCGCAGTTCCGCACCTTCCTGAAGACGCTTGGCTATCCGCATTTCGACGAAACGCGCAACCCGGTGTACCGGATGTTTCTCGGACCGGTGGCCACTTCGTCCGGCTAACGATGCTCCGCTACCTCGCTTCGCTCACGCTCGGCCGCGCGGTGCTGTGGTGCTACTTCATCTGGTATCTGGTCGCGCTCGCGCTGTATTTCGAGCCGGCGCCCGGCCTGTGGCTGACCTCCGTCGGCGTCAGCGCGCTGATCGGCTTCGCGTTCCTGTTCAGCACCACGCCCTTTCCCTTCGGGCCGGTGGGCCTGCCCTTCTGGGTGGTGGCGCGGTTCTTCCTGATCCCGTTCTGCGTATCCAGCTTTTCCGCGCTCGCGCAGGGCAAGGGCTTTCTGCTGGTGCTGTTCCCGCGCTGGCAGGAAACCGCGCTTGCCGCGGGACTGTGCGTTCTGTTTGTACTTGTGGCGCTTATCGTGAAGCGTGCTTACACCGCGACTGCGCATCAGCGCGGCGGTTCGGTCTCGCCGAAGTAGCCCGGGGCGATATCGCCCGCATAGCAGACCGGCGAGCTGTAGCCCTGCTGCTCGAGAAAGCGCAGCCTGCCGCCTTCTTCAGACTCGCGTTGGTATACGCCGCGCTCGGTGACCATATAGTCCAGCGGCATGTCGTAGGGCTGCGGGTAAATCGTCTCGAGCATCGCGAACTCGTGGCCGATGCCGATCACGCAGGGCGATGCGGCGTTGTTCGTGCGAAGCCCGGCAAGCGTGCGGTCGAAGTAGCCGCCGCCGTAGCCGAGCCGGTAGCCCTGTCGGTCGACGCCGACGATAGGCAGCAGGACGGAGTCGGGCACGAGTTCTCGTGACTCGCGCGGAAACGGGATGCCGAGCGGGCCGTGCTCGAGGGAGATCCCCGGATGCCATTCGCGAAACACCATTGGCGTTTTTGGCGCGACGATCGCGGGCAGCGCGGTCACCGCACCCGTGCGGCGCATCTCCGCCAGCAGGTGGCGCGCGTCGTATTCGTTCTTGTAGG
>CAMBSA010000138.1 GCA_945869935.1 Bordetella parapertussis
GCTCCTCGAGCGCGCCCAATACGCGATCGATCGCGCCTTCACCCGCGCCCGGCCTGCCGAAATGATCGATCACCAGCGGCACGCGAGCCTTGCCGATGCGGCGGAAAATCTCCGGCAGGCGATCGCCTTGGGCATGCAACTCGACATGCCAGCCAAGCGCGCCGATCTCCTCGAACAGCGACTGCCAGTCCGATGAGTCGAGCGAAGGGATCGATGCACCACCCCACAGATTGAGACGAATCCCCCGCACGCCTGCCGCATCCCAGCGCTCGAGGGTGCCGCGATCCTCGCCGGGTTTCACCACGACCACACCGCGCAGTCGCTGCGGATGCGCGACAAGCGCTGCGAGCAGCACGCTGTTGTCGGTGCCGTAGAAACTCGGCTGCACCAGCACGCCGTGCGTTACACCAACACTTTCCTGCAATGCGAACCATTCGGCCGTATCCGCCGCGTACGCGGGCGCGTACCTCGCGCCGGGCGCAAACGGCCCGTCCGGGGTAAAAACATGCGCATGGGTGTCGATCGCGACCATGGGGCGCATTCCATTCGTGCCGGATTGCGGAACGCGCGATCCAATGCGTTTTCTTCTTTGACCCCTCCCGCGACACATGGCAGCATGCGTTCACCCTTTCCGGATACGCTCATGAACCTCTCCCGTCTCGCCTTGTCTGCCGCAACCGCCCTGTCCCTCGCCGGATGGATTCCGGGCGCCCTTGCCCAGACCTATCCGTCCAAGGCAATTCGCCTGATCGTTCCGTTTCCGCCGGGCGGCGGCGTGGACGTGATCGGCCGTGTGGTTGCCGAGGCGCTGACGCAGAACATCGGACAGCCGGTGGTGGTGGACAATCGCGCAGGTGCCGGCGGCGGCATCGGCGGCGAGGCCGCCGCCAAGGCGCCGCCCGACGGCTACACGCTGCTCATCGGCACCGCGAGCACCCACGGCGCGAACTCCGCGGTCAATCCGAAGCTCTCGTACGACCCGGTGCGCGACTTCACGCCGGTGATCCTGCTTGCGACCACGCCGTACTGCCTCGTGGTCACGCCCTCGCTCGCGGCAAATACGCCTGCGGAACTGATCGCGATGGCAAAAGCCCAGCCGGGCAAGCTCAACTTCGCCTCCTACGGCCGCGGCAGCCACAACCATCTCGCAACCGAGCTGCTTCGCGTGATGGCCGGCGTGGACGTGGTGCACGTGCCCTACAAGGGCTCCTCGCCCGCGCTTGCCGACCTGATCGCAGGACAGGTGCAGTTCATGCTGGATACCTTCTCCACCTCGCTTGCGCAGGTGAAGGCGGGCAAGGTGCGCATGATCGGCATCACCGGCGCACGGCGCGCAAGCTTCGCCCCCGACGTACCGACGATCGCCGAGTCGGGCCTGCCCGGCTACGACGCTGTGACTTTCTTCGGCTTCTTCGGCCCCGCCGGCCTGCCGCGACCGGTGGTCGATACCCTGAACCGCGAGACAGGACGAGCACTCACCCGCCCCGACGTCCGCAACCGGCTCACCGCGCTCGGTGCCGAGGTCGTCGGCGGCGCACCGGAACAACTCGGCGATACGGTCGCGACCGAAGTACGCAAATGGGCGCAACTGGTGAAGTCGCAGAACATGAGCTTCGATCAATGACGAAGTCGGCAGCGAACATGAGCACGGGCATCCGCGCAGATCCGATCACCGTGATCCCGAGCGGCGCCGCGGTGGGCGCGGAGATTCGCGGGGTCGACCTGTCCCGCCCGGTCGGACCCGACACGTTCGCGCAGATCGAGGCCGCACTTCACGAGCATGGCGCGGTCTGGTTTCGTGATCAGAAGATCGACGACTCGCAGCAGAAGGCCTTCAGCCTGCTGTGGGGCGATGAACTCGACATCCACCCGCTGCGCAAGTTCGCCAAGCCCGGCCATCCGGAAGTCTTCGTCCTGTCGAACATTCTGGATGCCTCGGGCAATCCGGTCGGCGCGGTGGATGCGGCGCAATACTGGCACTCCGACCTGTCGTACTCGACGCACCCGAGCCGGGTGTCGATACTGCAGTCGATCGAGATCCCGATGCAGGACGGACAACCGCTCGGCGAGACCGAGTTCGCGAGCACTGCGGCCGCCTGGGACGCGCTATCCGCCGACATGCAGCACAGGCTCGTCGGCCTCAAGGCCGCGCATCTGGCGCAAAAGCCCAAAAGCGGCGGTCACTTCGTGAAACCGCTGGACTCCGACACCCAGTCGCGGCTGCAGGAAGTGGTGCATCCGCTGGTGCGCACGCATCCCTTCACCGGACGCAAGTGCCTGTATGTAAACCACGGATTCACCACGCACATCGTCGGGCTGCCGCCTGCGGAAAGCGACCGCCTTCTGCAGGAGCTTTTCGACTTCATCGTCCGGCCGCGATTCATGTTCGTGCACCGCTGGGCCGTGGGCGACGTCCTCGTCTGGGACAACTGCTCCACCATCCACCAGGGCGTGGGCAACTACAAGCTGCCACAACGGCGCCTGATGGTTCGCACCATCGTGAAGGGTAGCGTTCCGTTCTGAGCGCCCGCCTCCGGGCGCACAGCCCCCCCGCCGGGAGTATTCTCCCCGGGCGCCAATTGCGACCGCCTCCCCGGAGGCATACACTTCCGTCCCCCGCCTGACCGGAGGACCCAAGAGTCCGTGCCGCAGGCGAACCCACGGCGCGCTCGACACACGGTCGCGCCGGACATCCGCTGACAAGAAAGGGAAGAACTTGGCCACCAAAGAAAAAAACGTCCTTGCACGCCTGGACGCCGTCGTCGATGACTTCTGCCTGCGCACCCGCTTTTTCAAGGAGCCGATGAACCGCGGCCGCGCGAAGATGTTCGTGATGCAGCATCGCCTGAACACGCGTCAGCGCAACTCGGTGCTCAAGCTGAAAGTAGCCACCAACTGCACCGACTGGGACACGAAGATCGGCATCATCAAGTCCTGCAGCCAGGAAGTGATCGCCGACCACGAGCACGGCGGCGGCAAGGCGCACTGGGAAATCCTCGAGGGCCTCGGCCTGCACATCGGCATGAAGCGTGCCGAGATCCGTGCGGCGCAGCCCCTGCCGACCACGCAAATCGCCTGGGCCGCCTGGGAGGGTCTGATGGCCAACAGCCACTGGCTCGAAGGCATCGTCGCCAACACCTGCGCCGAGCGCGCCAACGTGCCCGGCTACGGCCGCGGCATCATGAAGCGCCACGGCTGGTTCGGCCTCGAGCGCAGCCGCTGGCGCAAGCTCTTCAAGCTGAGCGACGCACAGCTCGACTTTTTCGAACTCCACGAGGAGGCCGACGTTGAACACTCCAACGCGGGCTGGGCTGCCGTGGAACGGTTCGCCAGGAAGTTCGGCATGGAAGACAACGTGATTGCCGCCTGCGAGAAAAACCTGCACGTCTGGGAGCTCTACCTCAACGGTATCGGCGATGCGGGCGACAAGCTCGGCCGCCGCTGAGAATCCGGCCATGACCCCGAAGCTGCCGCAAAGCGATGCGCGGGCGACCCCTGTCGTCGGTGTCATCGGTCTGGGCGAAATGGGTGGCCCGATGGCAAGACACATGCTTGCCGGCGGGTTTCGCGTCATCGGATACGACCTGCGTCCCGAGGCGCTTGCCGCGCTCGAGGCGCTTGGCGGCAAGCCCGCCGCGTCGGTGCCGGCGCTCGCACGGGACTGCGATATCGTCATCGTCATCATCATCGATGACGATCAGGTGAGATCGGCATGCACCGGCGCGGATGGCATCTTCGCGAACGCGCGTCCCGGCACCGTAACGGCGGTGATGAGCTCGGTATCGCCCGACCTGTGCGTGGAACTCGACCGTTTGGCGACCGCCGCCGGGATGCATTTCATCGACGCTCCTATCGTTCGCGGGGCCGCCGCCGCCGCCGCAGGCAAGCTGCTCATGCTGCTCGGGGGCAGCAAAGAGGTGGTGGAGCGCTGCCTGCCCGCGTTCGGCTGCTTTGCGAGCGACCATGCCCACCTCGGCGGTCCGGGCGCCGGGCAGGTCGGGAAGATGGTAAACAACATGATCCTCTGGGCGGCGGTTGTCGCCAATCACGAGGGGTTCCGCTTCGCGCGCTCGATGGACATCGATGTCGACCTGCTGCGCGAGACGCTGAAGGCCTCCGCCGCGGACAGCTGGGTGCTGCGCACCTGGGACGTGATCACGCAGCAGAAGCACTGGTGGGACCAGAAAGACCTTGCGAGCATGCTCGAGACCGCGGCAAGGCACGATGCCGACCTGCCCCTGACCGGAACCCTGAAGGAGCTGATGAAGCCGCTGCGGCCCGAGGTCGCGCAAACCCTGTTCAGGAAACCGGGAGGAGCAGCGCCTTGAACGCCAAAGACGGGACACCGGCAGACAGCCGGCTGCAACTCAACCCGCTGTACCGGACGCACCGGATGAAGCTCGGTGTCATGGCCTTCAACTGCAGTCACGGCTCCACCATCACCACCGCCGAAGGCGCGTGGGAACTCAACTGGCGCGACACCCGCGAGATCGCCACGATGGCCGATCGTGCGGGACTGGACGTCCTGCTCCCCGTGGGCCGCTGGCGGGGATACGGCGGCACGACCAATTTCAACGGCAGCACCTACGAGACCTTCACCTGGGCATCCGCGCTCGCCGCCGCCACCGAACAGATCGGCCTGTTCGCCACGGTGCACGTACCGCTGTTCCACCCGGTCATGGCCGCAAAGATGGCCGCAACCGTCGACCACGTCAGCAACGGCCGCTTCTGCCTGAATGTGGTGTGCGGCTGGTTCAAGGACGAATTCGAGATGTTTGGCGCGCAGTGGCGGGGCCATGATGCGCGCTACGAGTACGCCGAGGAGTGGGTCGCGCTGCTGCGACGATTATGGTCGGAGAAGGCGGAGTTCGACTTCGACGGCCGATTCTTCCAGTCGAAGCGGGCGTGGAGCGAGCCCAAGCCGATCCAGACACCGTTTCCCCCGATCATGAACGCAGGGGGCTCGGAGGCGGGGCAGCGATTCGCGGCAACCGTGGCGGACATGAATTTCGTCATCCTGCGCAACCAGGACTTCGAGGGCGGCAAGGCACAGATCGACAAGCTGAAGAACATGGCGCGGGCGGCAGGCCGCGAAGTCCAGGTCTGGATCCATGTCTATGTCGTCTGCCGCGACACCGAGGCGGAGGCAAAGCGCTATCTCGACTATTACGTCCGCGAGAAGGGTGACTACGAGGCGGTGAACAACCTGCTGGGCATTTTCGGCGTCCAGTCGGAGACACTCAGCCCGGATGCGCTCGACAGCTTCCGCTTTCATTTCATCGCAGGCCACGGCGGTTACCCCCTGGTCGGGACCCCGGCACAGATCGTCGACGGGCTGGACACCCTCTCGCGAATGGGTGTGGATGGCTGCCTGATCTCCTGGGTCGACTACAAGACCGAGCTGAAGCAATGGATCGACGAGGTGATGCCACTCATTGAACAGGCAGGGCTGCGCGAAAAATTCACCGGGCTTCCCGGCCGATGACGGCAGCACGCCGGCTGCGCCGCGGCGTGCTCCCGCTTTTGGTGGGGCTTGCACTGCTCTGCGGCGCCCCGGCCAGCGCCCAGTACCCGGCATACCCGGTGAAGCCGGTGCGCATGCTGGTGCCGATCCCGCCCGGCGGCGGCCCCGACGTGGTGGCGCGCATCGTGTCGCAAAAGCTCGCCGACGCATTTGCACAGCCCTTCGTGGTGGAGAACCGCGTCGGCGGCAACGGCAATCTCGCCGGCGAGCTCGTCGCCAGGGCGGCGCCCGACGGCTACACCCTGCTGGTGGGCATGGACAGCCTGATTGCGATCAACGCCCACCTCTACGGGAAGATGCCCTTCGATCCGCTGAAGGACCTTGTCCCGGTCGCGAGCCTGGTGAGCAACATGTTCGTGCTCGCGGTGAATCCGTCGGT
>CAMBSA010000139.1 GCA_945869935.1 Bordetella parapertussis
GGTGAACCTCGCGAACTTCAACCGGATCGTGGCGTCCATGCAATTGCCGAGCTCCGCAATCGTGACGGTGGTGGACCGCGGCGGCATCGTGCTTGCGAGGCAGCCCGCGGCGGCGTCCGCGATTGGCCGAAAGCTGCGCGATCTGCCCGGCCTGGAGCGCGGCTTGTCCGGCGCCTCGGGCGTGTTCGAAGGCGTGGATACGGCGAAGGTACGGCACCTTTTTGCATACGATACGGTCGCGACCGACGCAGACGGAACGCCCGCCATCCAGGTGCTGGTGCAGATGCCGCTCGCCGCGGTCTATGCGGAGGCCGGCCGCGCAGCGTTGCTTAACCTTGCCGGACTGTTCGTGGGCACGCTGCTCCTGCTCGTCGTGGGATGGTACGGCGCCGAGCTGCTCATCCTGCGTACGCTGCGCAGCCTGCTTGGCGCGGCGAGGCGGGTGCGAGGAGGTGACCTCGGGGTGCGCACGGGACTCCATCCCGGACGCGACGAACTCGCGCAACTCGGTGTCGAATTCGATCTCATGGCGGAGGCACTGCAGCGTCGTGATGACGATCTGAACCGCGCGCTGAAGGAAAAGAACGCGCAGGCGATGACCGATTCGCTCACCGGGCTGCTCAACCGGCGCTATCTCGACGAGTATCTGCCGCGCGAGATCGCCCGGGCGCTGCGCAGCGGCGAGCCGTTCGCGCTCCTGATGTTCGATCTCGACCATTTCAAGGCCTTCAACGACAACTTCGGTCACGAGGCGGGCGACCGGGTACTGCAGGAACTCGCGACGCTCCTGCACTCGATGACGCGCAGCGGAGACGTCGCCTGCCGCTACGGCGGCGAGGAGTTCGTGCTGATCATGCACCGCTCGACGCTCGACATCGCGCGTCGGCGGGCCGAGGACATTCGCGCCGCGGTATCGAAGCTGTATCTGGTTCACCGGGGACGCTCGCTCGGGCATCTCACGGTGTCGATCGGGCTGGCTGCGTTTCCCGGCGGCGGTAACGATGCGGAGGCGATGCTGCGCGCCGCCGACACCGCGCTCTACGCGGCAAAGCACGCCGGGCGCGACCGAGTGGCGGTCGCGTCTTCGGAACAGCAAGGCCGCTGAGGGTACCGGCCGGGGGCGGTGCCTATTCCGCGGTGATGTTGTTCTTCCTGATGATGTTTGCCCAGCGTACGAAGTCGCGCTGCATCAGGCTCTGCAGTTCGTCGCCCGACGAGGGCGATGCGTCCATTCCCTGCTTGTCGAAGGCGCCCTTCACGTCGGACTGGGCAAGGATGCCGCGCAGTTCGGTGTTGAGCTTGCCCACCACCGCGGCCGGCGTGCCCTTGGGGGCGAAGAAGGCGTACCACATCTCGACTTCCGCTCCCTTGACGCCGAGTTCGCCGAGCGTCGGCAGGTCGGGGGCGCCCGGATGGCGCTTCGCTGCGCCGACGCCAAGCGCTTTCAGCTTGCCCGACCGGACGTGCGGCATTGCGACATGGATCGGAATGAACATCAGGTTGATTTCGCCCGAGAGCGTGTCGGTGAGCGCCCCCGCGCTGCCCTTGTAGGGGACATGCAGCAGGTCGATGCCGGCAAGGTCCTTCAACAGTTCCATCGACATGTGATGCGGGGTGCCTACGCCCGGAGATGCGTAGGTAATTTTTCCCGGGCGCGTTTTTGCCTGCGCGAGCATGTCCTGCACGCTCGCAAAATTCGCCTTCGGATTGGTGGCGAGCAGCAGGGTGCCGTAGGCCGCAAGCGAGATCGGCGCAAAGTCGTTCACCGGATTGAACGGCACGTTCTTGTACAGGCTGGCGGCGATCAGCATCGTGTTCGCACCGACCATCACGGTGTAGCCGTCGGGGGCGGACTTGGCGACCGCGTCGGCACCGATGTTGCCGCTCGCGCCGGGCTTGTTCTCAACCACAATCGGCTGGCCGAGGCGCTCGGAGAGCTTCGGTCCGACCGTGCGGGCGATGATGTCCATTCCGGTGCCGGGAGTAAATGGCACCACGAACCTGATCGGCTGTGCCGGCCAGGTCTGGGCGAGGGCGGGAACGCACAGGTTCGACGCGCCAAGCGCGAGTGCCGTGATGAGTGTGCGCAGCATGGTGTTCCTCCGTTGAATTCCCGTGACAAGGGACGGTGCGAATGCCCGATGGGGTGCAGAGTGTAATTCAAACTCATGCGCACTCGCCCGACCGCTCTTGATCCGGAGTGGGCGATTTCCCTCGACGATCCGTGGGCGATACAATCGCCGACGACGGCGCGATCAGAAGCACACGACTGCAAATTCGCACCGATGCCCGACTGCAACTTTTCTGTTTTCCGGAGGTCCCCAGCCATGCGTATCACTTCACCGGTTTCGCGGATCGGCGCCCTGCTGGCGCTGCTGCTGTGTCTTGCCAGCGGCGGGGCCGCTGCCCAGGCCTGGCCCGAACGCCCGGTCAGGGTCATCGTGCCCTACGGTGCGGGCACCCCGCCCGACTATCTGGTGCGCCTTGTCACCGGCCGTCTCACACAGTCGCTCGGCCAGGCGGTGGTGGTCGAGAACCGTCCCGGCGCGAACGCGCTTATCGGGATGCAGGCAGGCGCGAAGTCGCCCGCAGACGGGTACACCGTTATCTACGCGGGCCTTGCCGCGATGGCGATCAACCCGAGCGTGTACGCCAATCTTCCCTACGATCCCGAAAAGGACTTCGATCCGGTGGTGATGGCGTTCAGCACGGCGCTCTACGTGCTGGTCGGCGGCAAGTCTCCCTACAAGACGCTCGGCGATCTTCTTGCGGCCGCACGCACGCCCGGGCGCAGCCTCAACTACGGCTCGCTCGGGTCGGGGAGCGAAGCGCACCTTGCAATGGAGGACTTCCGCACGCGGGCGAATTTCCAGATGGCGCATGTGCCCTTCAAGGGCGGGGATTTCGTACCTGCGCTGATTCGCGGTGACGTCGATGCGATGTTTCTTGGCATCGGCAGTGTCTCCGGTCTGGTGAATCAGGGGCAACTCCGTGCGCTGGCCACCGGCGCACCGCAGCGCGCGGCAGCGTTCCCGGATATTCCGACGGTCGCCGAGGCGGCGAAGGTGGAGGGTTTCACTGCGAGCGCCTGGGGCGCGTTCGTCGTGCCCGCGCGGACGCGGGCGGCGATTACCTCGCGGCTCAACGCCGAGATCAACACGGTGCTCGCGCTTTCCGACCTCAAGGCGGAACTCGCGAAGATCGATTTTGTCTCGATCGGTGGTGCGCCGGACGCAGTGACCCGGACGATCCGGGCCGACACCGCGCGGTTTGCTCAAGTGGTGAAAGTGACCGGAACCAAGCTCGACTGATTGCAGATGTATCGATGCCTGACGGGCATGACTCCGTTGACTGGAATCCGAAACGCAACGCAGAAGGAAAGACGATGAAATTCGCGCATTTCTCCCACGTCTGGGCCAAGCCCGACATGACTCCGCATCAGCGCTACGAGCAGTTGTGGCGCGAGCTGCAGGTTTGCGACGACACCGGCTTTGACTACGCCTTCTGCGTGGAACATCACTTCCGTCCCGACGAAAGCCTGATGAGTTCGCCGTCGCTGTTCTGCGTCGGCGCGGGGGCGCGTACCAAGCGCCTGCGCATAGGTCCGATGGGCTATATCGTGCCGCTCTACCATCCGTTGCGCCTGGCGGAGGAAATCGCGATCGTCGACCAGATGCTCGGCGGCAGGATGGAGCTGGGCCTCGTGCCGGGCATCACCGCGCCGTACTTCATCCCCTTCGAAGTCGATCACGGCAAGCGCAAGTCGCCGACGCTCGAGTTCGTGCCCTATCTGAAAGCGGCCTTCGGCGAACAGCCGTTTTCGTTCAAGGGCGAATGCCATAGCACCAAGAGCGCGAAGCTCGCGGTGCTGCCGATGCAGAAGCCGTATCCGGAGATGTGGATGCAGAGCCGAGACCCGCAGACGCTCGAGTTCTGCGCCGAGCACGGAATCAACACCGGCTACTTCATCGTTTTCCCGCGCCTCGAGGCGGCGCCGCGCTACCGCAAGTATCTCGCCGACTGGCAGAAGGCCGGTCACACGCGCAAGCCGAAGATCGCCTACTCGCTGCCGGTGTATGTGGATGAGACCGACGAGATCGCGATCGAGAAGGCGCTGTTCCGCGCGAGCCGCGCCTACTCGGGTTTCCTGAAGGAACCGGAACCCGGCGAGACCTTCGAGCAGCGTCTCAATGCGTTCGCCGACATGTTCATCGCGCGCGGCGAGGCGGGCGCGGCGAAGATATTCCTCAACATCTTCGACCCCGACTACATCCTGAAGAACGATCTGGTGTTCATCGGGTCTCCGAAGACGGTGGCCGAGAAGATTCACAAGGCTGCATCGGAAGGCCTGTTCAACACCTTCCTCGGTGAATTCAATTTCGCGGACCTCCCGGAAGAGGACCTGATGCGGTCGATCCGGCTGTTCGGCGAGAAGGTGATTCCCGCGCTGAAGGATTTCGAGCCGTTCTGATTCGCCGCTTTTGTTTGGTAATGAGGCGGGGTTCTACTCCGCCTCGATGCCGGCGTTCTTCACGATCGGTCCCCATTTCGCAATTTCCGCGACGATCGCTCGGCCGAAGCTCTCCGGCGATCCGGGAGCGGGCTCGGCGCCGAGCCTGGACAGAAACTCGCGCGCGCGCTCGGTGCCCATCGTACTGTTGCTGAGATCGGCAAAGCGTCGCGTGATGTCCATCGGCACGCCCGCCGGCATCAGCACGCCGAACCAGCTTTCCACCACGTAACCCGGCACGCCCGATTCGAGCATCGTCGGGATGTCCGGCGCGGAGGAGACGCGCTTCGCATTGGTCACCGCGAGCGCGCGCAGCTTGCCCGAGCGCGCGGTCGGGATGCCGAGCGTGGCGTCGGCGAACATGAAATGCACCTGACCGCCGAGCAGGTCGGTGATCGCCTGCGGTACGCCCTTGTAGGGCACGTGCACCGCGTCGATGCCGGTGATCTGCCGGTACCACTCCGCGGTGACGCGGCCGGTGGCGTTGCCGCTGGCGAAAGCCAGCTTGCCCGGGCGCGCCTTGATATAGGCGGTGAGTTCGGCAACCGTGTTGACCGGTACCGTCTGCGGGTTCACCACCAGCACGAATCCGAGCGTCAGGATCGTTGTCACCGGCTGGAAATCCTTGATCGGGTCGAAGCCGGGCTTCTTGAACATGTGCGGATTGATGCCGTGCGAGGAGTTCGGCGTGAACAGCACGGTGTAGCCGTCCGGCGCCGCCCGCGCCACTGCCTGCGCGGCGAGATTGCCGACTGCGCCCGGCTTGTTCTCCACGATCCAGGGCTGGCCGGTGCGTTCGCGCAGGCCCTCGGCGAGAAAGCGCGCGACATTGTCGATGCCCGATCCGGGTGGATAACCGACGACCATCGTGACCGGCTTGGCGGGCCAGGTCTGCGCCAGAGCCGGCGCGGCAGGAGTGATGAACAGCGCGATGAATAGTGCCAACGCGGCTAAAAGGTGTTTGGCAGCTGCCATGAAGATCTCCTCCGGGAATGTCTCGCTTCGGCGCGACAGGTGGTGATGCGGGTCGGGCGCAGATGCGCCGTCCCGGCATGCAGGGTTTTGCCCTGCGACTGCCTACAGGCTATAGAAATCCAGCCGCGCGGGCAGGTAATCGTTGAGAACGATGATCGTCTTTCGTGCGATGCGCAGGCCGTCGGGCCTTCGCACGAGTTCGTGGCGGTATCTGCCGAACAGGACCTCGACCTGGTTTTCCTTCACCAGAAACTGGTGCGTGGTCCAGTACGCGTCCACCGCTACCGCATCAACCGCCATCGGGCCGGACACCGGAGGGCGGCCGGACGCCGGCATGCCGATGCTGCCCGCTGGCGCCAGCGTGACGTTGCTGATGACATGGTGCGTGCGCGGCAG
>CAMBSA010000140.1 GCA_945869935.1 Bordetella parapertussis
GATGCGCAGTTCCTCGAGCGGCCTTCGATGGAAACGCAGCACACCGATCGCGATCAGGGCTACAACCTCGCGCAATTCGGCAACACGATGAAGCCCGTGGAATACAAGCACAAGACGCACACCTCGCCGCTGTTCTGGTATCCCTACGAGCGCACCCGCGGCGCACTCGATGCGATGAAAAAGGCGCAGGATCCGCACGCCTGCTGGGGCTACAAGCTTCAGTACACCAACCCGGTCACGGGTGACTGGGCGATGCCGACGATCGGCACCTTCATGCAGATGCTGCCCAAGGGCTTCAAAGGCAAGCCCTATCGCTCGACCGACTCCACCGTGTACGCGGTCGTCGAAGGCAAGGGCCGCTGCTCGGTCAACGGCGAGACGCTCGCCTTCGGCCCGAAGGACGTGTTCGTCTGCCCTTCCTGGATGCCCTACACGCTGGAAGCGGACGACGACGCGGTCATCTTCAGCTACTCCGACCGGCCGGTGCAGCAGGCGCTGGATCTCTGGCGCGAGCAGTTCTGATTCGCAAAGCCCGAAAAAAAAGCCGCCCGAGGGCGGCTTTTTTCATGAGCGATTCGCGACCTGCGTGAGAGTCGCCCTACTCGAGCTTCAGGTTCATGCCCTTGAATCTCGCCGCGTATTTCTCCCTGTCATTCTTCAGAAGCTCTGCGAACGCAACCGGTCCGAGCGCAACCGCCTCAAAGCCGGCCGCTGTTACGTACTTTTCGCGAAACGCCGGATCGGCCAGCACCCTTGAAGCATCGGCGGCGATCTTGTCCACGATTGCGCGCGGCACCCCGACGGGCAGCAACCAGCCGAACCAGGCGCTGGACTCGAACCCCGGCACACCGGCTTCCGAAATCGTCGGCAGGTCAGGCAGCACCGGCGAACGCTCGGCCCCCGCGTAGGCAAGCGCACGCACCCGTCCCTGGCGGATGAGGGGGAGCGCGGGAGAAAAGCCCGTCAGCGAAAACGAAATCTGCCCGCCCATCAACCCCTGCAGGATCGCGGGGCCACCCTTGTACGGGACATGCGTGATTTTGATTCCGGCGGCGTTGCTCAACGCCTCGGTGTCCACATGCGGCGAACTGCCGATGCCGAAGCTCCCGTAGTTGAGTTCCCCGGGTTTCGCCCGCGCCATTGCGAGCAATTCGTTCAGGGACTTCGCGGGAAAATCCGGATGCACCACGAGCACGTTCGATGTCTTTACCAGAACAATGACCGGCTGCAGGTCGCGAAAAATGTCGTACGGCAGATTCGAACGCAGGAGATGGTTGGTGAGAATGGTCACGTTGTCGGTCATGAACACCGTGTAACCGTCCGCGGGCGACTTGACCACGAGTTCGGCGGCGATGATCCCGGTGGCGCCCGCGCGATTGTCGATGATCATCGACTGTCCCCAGGTGCGGCCGAGTTCCTGCGCAATCGCGCGCGCGAACGCATCCTGCAGGCCACCCGCGGGCACCGGAAGCACCAGCCGGACGGTCTTGGCGGGATACGTCTGTGCCCCGGCATTCGCCTGAACAAGACAACTACATGCAGCAAGTATCAACAACAAGCGTTTCATCGTTCCTCCTCCTGCGTGTGCGCGCCGCTCTGCGTGGCATGCCCTCTTTGGGGCATGCCGTCCGGCGCGTCCTCCCGGGGTTGCGCCTACGCGGCGGCCGAATCGGCGATCGGCAGCTTCAGCAGCTTCGCCGCATTGCGCCAGAACACGGCATCGCGGTCGCGCGGCGAAAGATTCAGGTCCTCGACCAGCTTGATTGCCTTCGGCTTGAGCGAGGTCAGCGGCGGCGCATCGCTTCCGTAGAGAACGTGGTCGACGCCCACGGTGTCGAGCACGCAGCGGATTGCGGGGGCGTGGTAGCACACGGTGTCGAGATAGATCATCTTGAGGTAGTCACCGGGTTTGCGCTTGATGAGCAGCGGCTTGTACGAACCGAGGAAGTAGGCCTCGTCACGCATCTCGTAGGCATAGTCCATACGGCCGATCACCTCGCAGATACCGCCCCCGCCGTGCGAGGCCACAATCTTCAGTTTCGGATAATCCTCGAGGATGCCGCGCACGATGATTCGCGACAGCGCGAGAGTAAGGTCGAACGGGCGACCGACGCTCGATGCAAGACGGTAGTCCTTCATCCGGTCCTCGCCGAATCCCACGTGCGGTGGATGGATCATCACCGGGATGTCGAGCTCCTGTGCAAGCTCCCAGAACGGGCGCGCCTCATCATCGTCGGGGTAATGCCCCTTGTGGCTGGAGTTGATGAACACACCCTTGAGGCCGAGCGTGCGGATGGCGCGCTCCATCTCGCGGATATACGCCGGACCGCCGCAGGGCAGCAAAGTAGCGAAGGCGTAGACCTTGCCCTTGTACGTGTCCTGCAATTCGGCGGCGTAGTCCGTCCAGCGCTGGATCGAGGAGAGTTCATCCTCGCCGGTCTTGTAGCGCATGTAGTGCGCCGCGTTGGTGACGACGATCGTGTCGATTCCGACCTTGCGGTTGGTTTCGAGGACATTGTCGATGTTCATCGGGCAGCGTCCCTCCCATTCCGGCGCGGCGGCCTCTTCGGGCGGATAGACGTGGTTGTGCCATTCGATGATCATGCTGCTCCTCCTTTGTAGGTATTTATTCCGGACAGGCCTTATTGTCGTCGGATCGCGTCGTCAGATCGGGTAGATGATCGAGTTCGGAATCAGTTCCGAATCAAATACACATACCTTTTCAGCGAAGCGAAGTCCATCCCCGGTTCGTACGAGCGTGTCGTAATAGCGACCGGCGTTCAGGATGTCCGACAACTCGTGCCGCCTGGTCCGGATGACCAGATAGTTCGCCTCGCAGCGGATACGGTCTCCCTCCTGCCCGGTAACGATCAGGCCGGACACAAGGTGCCTCTGGTAGTACGGCTGGTGAAACAGGGTCTGCGTGATTCCGTAGACCCTGTCCTTGAGCATGCCGCGGCTTTCGAAGGCGAGCGTGGCGAGCGGCAGCCCGCGGTCGTAGTTTTCCCGCGGCTGCACCTTGTAGACGCATTCCTCGGTGAAAAAATCCGGCCAGTCGTCGTACTTTCCGCTGTCAATGCATCGAATGTAGCGGCCGTACAGATCCTCGATTTCGAACCGCAGGGCGATGTCGAATTGCGCGTCGTTCTTCACGGGCTAGAGTCCCATCGTTTCGCGGTAATAGCGGTACATGCCGCGAATCAGCGTTTCCGACACGTTGTGGTCGGTGTCGCCGATGTCGCGTCCGCCGAGTTCGCTCACCGTCTGGTATTCCGGATGCTGGCTGAAACCGGCCTGCTGCATCTCGATGATCTCGCCATCGTCCGCGGATACGTATCCCGCGGGCCCGAACAGGTTCGCCTGGCGCAGTCGGCGCCGCGTCATCTCGGGCGTGTCATCCTCATAGCCGAAATGGGTCCACCAGAAGTCGAAGCTGCCGTTGCCTCTCGGGATGATGTGGCGCGTCGACACCGAATTCACCTGCTGCTGGATGATCACCGACGGGAACAGCGTCAGCATGGTGACGGTGGGGCCGTTCCACCAGTGCTCGGGCACGACATCGAGAACGCGCGCGTCGTTGAGCTTCATGTTTTCCTTGAACGACGAAACGCCCTGGGTGACTTCGCTCTTGCCGCCGTCGTTCTTCCTGGAAATCATCACCGCGTGGCGGTTTTTCGCATCCATCACCAGTGCGGACTTCTGGTCCGCCCGCCACAGGCCGAAGACCACGAACCAGGTGTGCAGCAGGCCGGGATGATACGGATCCTTGATGTTTTCCTGCATCAGCTTCCAGTTTCCCGGGATGCGTTGCCGTGAATACCCGAGGAGGGTGAGTTTCCGCCCATCGAATATCCGTTCGTACCAGGGACGAATCGTCGGGCCGAGGTACTCCTCGACATCCGGTACGTCGTGATCGAACGAACCCCAGATCACGCCGTTCCAGGTGCGAACCTTGAGTTGGGTGAGGTTGTGGTCCTGAACGCGGAAGTCCGCCGGCATGCCGCCCTGGACCTTACCCTCGCTGCGAACGCCACGTCGGAAAGGCACGCCCTGGAGGTTGCCCTTCAGGTCGTAGCTCCATTGGTGGTACGGGCAGATGAGTTCCTTCACCGTGCCGTGATCCGCCTGACAGAACTGCGCGCCGCGGTGGGCGCAGTGGTTCTCGACCACGTTGACGCCGCCGTCCGGATCGCGAACTGCGATGACCTGGCGCTCGCCCACCCAGGTGCGCTTGAAGTCTCCCGCGTTCGGTATTTCCGCTTCGAGCCCGATGTAACACCAGTGATTCCGGTAGAAGAATCGTTTGAGTTCCTCCCGATAGAGACCGGGATCGGTGTAGACCTGATAGGGAACTCGACTCGAACCGGCGTCCGGCCAATGCATCGGTAACGCTGCTTTTTCGGGTGCGTTCATCGTCATCCTCCTGACCCGGTGGTCTTCGCCGAGGAAGGCGACCAAGGGTTCGGTATTGGACCGCCGGGAACGCCATTTGTAAAGGCGGCATATCGCCCCTGTTAAGTCCCGCTGACACCGACTGGCAGCACCGGACGAGGTGGGAGATAATTTGCACCCTTCAATCAACGACCCGCCCAAGCCACCATGACGCAAATTCTTCAACCTTCGACCTGGGCCAAGCCACGCGGCTACTCCAACGGAATGGCCGCATCCGGCCTGCAGGTATTCGTGGCCGGCCAGATCGGCTGGGACGAACAGTGCAAGTTCGTCGGCACCGATTTTCTGTCCCAGGCCCGGCAGGCGCTCAAGAACATCGTGGCGGTGCTCGCCGAAGCCGGCGCGGGCCCGGAGCACATCACGCGGATGACCTGGTATGTGACCGACAAGAAGGAATACCTCGCCGCGGGCAGGGAACTCGGCGCTGCTTATCGCGAGATCATCGGGAAAAACTTTCCCGCGATGACCGCGGTGCAGGTCGTCGCGCTGATGGAAGACCTGGCGAAGGTCGAGATAGAAGTGACCGCCGTCGTACCGCAGAACTGACCAAGGAACCATCGAGGACACCATGAGCACCAAGATCGACTACGACCTGCGCTACAACCCGCGCCTTATCACCGATGGCATTCCGGAAATCACCGCGCGCTGGCAGCGCACCGCCGAGGAGGCGCGCGCCGCACGCAATGTTTATCTCGATGTCCCCTACGGCGCGGATCCTGCGGAAAAGATGGATATCTTTCGCGCGAAAGGACGCAGCAAGGGCTTGCTGATGTTCATCCACGGGGGATATTGGCGCGGGTTCGACAAGAAGGACTTCTCCTTTGTTGCGCCGGCGCTCGCCAACGCGGGAGTTACGGTTGCCGTTGTGAACTACTCGCTCTGCCCGAAAGTGCAGATTCGCGACATCGTCATGCAGATGGTGCAGGCCAGCGCATGGCTATACCGGAACGGCTCGAATTTCGGCGCACCTGCCGGGCGCCTGCATGTCGCAGGCCACTCCGCTGGCGGTCATCTTGCGGCGATGATGCTGGCAACGCTCTGGCCGGTCTATGCGAAAGATCTGCCGAAAAAGGTGGTACGTGGCGCGCTTGCCATATCCGGCCTTTACGACCTCACCGAAATTGCCAAGGCTCCTTTCCTCAAGGACGACCTCAGACTCACCGAGAAACGTGCAATCGAGTCCAGTCCCGGCTTGATGCCTCCTGCGACCAATGCGCCGCTCTACACCGCGGTGGGCGAGAAGGAAAACGACGGTTTCCATTTTCAGAACACGCTGCTCGGACGGAAATGGAAAAAGATTCTCAAGGACGATATCGCCTGCCCCGGTGACAATCACTTCACGGTTCTAGACCGGATCACGCAGCCGGGCAGCCCGATGTTCAAG
>CAMBSA010000141.1 GCA_945869935.1 Bordetella parapertussis
AAGATTTCCGCTTTTGCGCCCCTCCAAGGCACTCGTCACCGTCAAATTGTCATACTGTGCGCCTCACCATCGAAATCTTCGACTCACCAAAAACTCGCCCGACCGCCGCTAGGCGCGCGTTTCAGGGGTTTCCGGACAGGCACTAGTTACCCAGTAATGAAGAATTCTGGCTTCGAAAAACCCTAGGATTAACATAATGCGTAGGTTGCGTTTTTCTCAAGGCCACAAACATAGTCGACTCGAGGATTTCGTGCGCCAGCATACTTCGCGCCCAGGAACGATTTTCCTATTCTTTTCGACCAAGGAGGAACCGATGCTTCTGTCCCATATAAATAGTCGACTCCATCGCATCCGTTGCAGCCTGCCATGCGTCGCCGGAGCTTTCGTCGCCCTGTTCGCTTTGATCGGCACGGCCGCGGTGGCCCAGACTTATCCGAATCGGTCGATCAAGCTGATCGTGCCGTATTCGTCCGGAACCGGCATGGATATGATCGCGCGGATCGTTGGCCCGAAACTGGCGCAGCGCCTCGGACAGCCCGTTGTGGTCGAGAACCGCCTAGGCGCGAGCGGCAATATCGGCGGCAGCGCTGCCGCGACCTCCGCCCCCGATGGTCATACACTGATGGTGAATGCCCAGAGCATGCTGATTGCCTCCCGCCTGTACCGCTCAATGCCGTTCGACGTGCTGGCGGACTTCGCACCGATCTCGCTCACCGCCTTTGGCACGCAGCTGCTGGTGACGCACGCGAAAAGCGGAATCCGCAACGTTGGCGAACTGGTCGCCATCGCCAAAGCGAACCCGGGCAAGCTCACCTACGCCACGGGCGGCGCCGGTACCTCGTTACACATCACGACCGAGACGTTCAACGGCGTCACCGACATCCAGATGCTTCACGTTCCCTACAAGGGCACCGCCACCGCCCTCACCGACCTGATCGGAGGCCATGTCACCGTCGCCGTCAACGCGGTCCATGTCGTCCTACCGTACGTCAAGGCAGGCACTATCGTGCCGCTTGCGGTGATTAGTCCGCGCCGCCACGTCAAATTGCCGGATGTGCTGACCATGGCGGAAGCCGGTGTCGCCGGCGTCGACGTCGAGTTCTGGCACGCAATGTGGGCGCCCAAGGGAACGTCGAAGTCGATCATTGCCCGCATTGGGGCTGAGTTGCACGCGATCCTGGCGCTGCCCGACGTCAATGAGGCATTCGGGAATGTCGGCCTGACGCCGACGACCAGCAAGCCCGAAGAACTCGACGCCCTGATGCGTCGAGACCTCGCGCGGTTGGAGCAAGTCATACGCAAACACAACATTACCCTCGATTGAAAAGACGGGGGAAGACATCCTGCAGCGACGTTTCGACTGCCCTGCGTTTCGGCCGATATCGCGGGACCGAACGTGAGCAAAGGTCCTCATGCAGCGGACGCCGGGCATTCGGGCCCGCTGACACGGCGCTGGATCGAGCAGCGATGGCTGCTCCGACAACACGATTCGATCCGTTGGCATGGATTGGGACCAGCCGCTCTCAATTTATCTTTCAGCGCCGTGCGGGCCGGAAGCCAATGCCGACTTTGCGTTGCTGCGTCAACGGATCAGCAAGTATGCGGATGCGGATGCGGATGCGGCGCCGGCGTTTGAGGCAGTTGCGCGCCGACGCGAACTGATAACTGATTATCAAAACAAACCCGAGTTGAGCGTATGGCAGCAGCCAAATTTCTCATTGAGTCGCAGGGTAGGCCTCGAATTCTGCGATGGTGGCTTCATGAATAGCCTCAACCAAACTTGGCAGCACGTCCTAGAATGCGTGTTCTGAGTCAGGCAACCCCGAGGTGCCCAACATGACCATCAGCGTATTGCATCACATCAATATCTCGACCAATAAACTCGAAGAAACGCGGGACTATTAAGAACGCGCGCTGGGTTTGTATGTGGGCGCGCGACCGGACTTTGGTGAACATGGGTATTGGCTATTCATTCGCGAGACGGATCACCCCATCGTTTACACAGAAAACAAGAATTCTGGCTTCGGCAAACCCTAGGATTAACATAATGCGTAGTGTGCGTTTTTCTCAAGGCCACAAACATAGTCGACTCGAGCATTTCGTGCGCCAGCATACTTCGCGCCCAGGAACGATTTTCCTATTCTTACCCTCTCATTCGATTTTGATTCTTGCAGCTCTTGCCACCGCGCCCCACTTCTCGGTTTCTGTGCGAATGAAGTCCTGGAACTCCTTGGGTGTGCTTGCAATCGGCCGGAAGCCGTTGGGAATGACGAGCTTTTCCTGGAACGCCGTACCGGAGATGAAGCGGCGCGTATCCGCCGAGATCTTCTCGATAATGTCAGAAGGCGTGCCGATCGGCGCGAACAGTCCGAACCAGGCCACGGCCTCGTAGCCTGGAACCACTTCGGCGATGGTAGGTACGTCGGGCATGTTGGGCAGGCGCTTGTTGCCCGAAATCCCCAGGATGCGGACCTTGTCCTGCTTGGCCGCGGCGCGGGCGTTGTTTGGGTTCGCGAACATTACGTCGACGTGACCGGCCATCAAGCTGGAGAGTCCCGCTGCCACGCCCGTGTAGTGCACTAGTGTGAAGTTCACCCCGGCCATACTCTCCAGATTCGCAAGGAACAAGTGCGTGTTCGAGCCAAGGCCCATGGTGGCGAAATTCAGCCGGCCGGGTTCTTTTTTGGCTGCCTGGAAGAGGTCGGCCAGGCTCTGAATCGGCAGCTCCGCATGGACGACCAGAGTCGTGTCAATCGCTACCAGCCCAGTTATCGGCGCAAATTGTTTCGGGTCATAAGGGAGGTTGCTGAATATGAACTGGGCGGCGGTGAATGCCAGTTCCGGCACGATCAGCAAAGTATAGCCGTCCGGGGTCGATTTCGCGACGCGTAAGGCGCCGATCTGATTGGCCGCCCCTGGGATATTGCGCACAACCACCGGCTGCTTCCACGCCTCCGACAAGCCTTGACCGACGGTGCGCCCGAGCAGATCGACCAGGCCGCCCGGATTGGAGGGCACGACGATGCTTACCGGCTTCGACGGAAAGTTCTGAGCCTGCGCATGCGCGCCTTCCATGCCCAGGTACGAAAAAACCGCCATCGCCACAGCCAATTTTCTTATGCTCATACTCGATCTCCCTTACGCCAATGAGCCAGCAGTCCGGTGTAGATGGACCCTTAAGGTACGCAGGTATTTGCCCATCGCCGCAGCTTACGCGCGCGGCTCAGACGATGGGGGTTTTCTGAACGCGGCCGCTATTCTCGACGAACCAACGTTCGCTCATTAATGGCTTGCCTGCCATGCGCTTGGTGATCCATTCCATCTGATAGATGCGTGGGTCGGGACCGTTCGAGACTGAGGCGCCGGCAAGCGAGTGCCGCGAATCCTGATAGACGATGAACTGCTTCGGTCCGCCGAGGGCCTTGACGAAATCCTCCGTGTACCGGAGAGGGGACAGTTCGTCCGCCTCGCCTCCTGCTACCAGGAATGGCGCTTTGATATTGCCCGCAAACCCATGCCAGTCGATAGTCGTGCGGAATTTCTCAAATGCCGGCTCGTCGTTGATCCCGGACATGAACATGAATCGCTTCTTGAAAGTCGGAGAGGCTTCGTCGAAGATGGCGCGTCCACCGGGCTCATAGCAAGTGCCGGTCACCGCGCATGCCTTGAAGGCAGGCTCCTCGGAGACCATTGCGGCCGAAAAGAACGAACCGAAGCTAACACCCGTAGCCGCGATCCGGTTCGCATCAATCTCCGGTCGGGCACGTAGCCACTTCACCACTTCCTTTCCGGTCTCGGCCCAGCCCTGCACGTCAACGAATATGCCGCGCACGGGTGCCTCCCAATAGCCCGGCCCTTCGATGACTAACACCGCGTATCCGCGCTGCATCCACCCGTCCCCATGAAGCGAAACGGAACGCTCCTTGAAACCGTCCATTCCCGGCACGCTCACGACGACCGGCACCTTTTGCCCCGCCTGGTAGCTAGGTGGCAGGTGGAACACTGCCGGAAGCGTCTTGTCGCGATAGGGAATCTCAGCCCACTCGATTCGATGGTCGGCCAGCTCCATGTATCTGGAATAGTTCTGGCGTTTTTTGTCGTTGTTGCCACGCAACCGCGAAGTGTGTTCCTCGAGCCCCCACATGGCGGTCGCCCAGTACATGGCCGCGATGTAGTAATTGTCTCGCGCCGGGATCAATTCTTCGTTCTTCTCGTATTCCGAGGCAAGTGCTTCGCGACGGCGCGCCAGCGCCTCGAACGAGGGAACGATGTCTGCATATTTCCTCACCCGCTGGCGCAGTCCAACGATGTCGCCTTGGATCTCTACTCCGCAGGGGCGTAGCAGTTGCGCCGTGCGTCCCTGATCCCAGTCGATTCCGTTCGCCTGAATGATGTTGTCGAGCACCCAGCGTTGTTCATCGAAGCGCTTTATCCGGGGCTCACCAATAGGAAAAGTTTCTGCCGCACCCGCGAGTTCGCTGCTGGAGAAGGTCGTCACTAACGGCACGGAACTACGAGATTCGCGACGATTCATCATAGGCTTCCTCGCTTGATTAATGGACGGTCATAGAGGCCAGCAAGCAAGGGCCAATATCCGGTGTGAAGTTGCGTATGTAAAGGCGTTCTCCAGCTGATTTCAACAGATGGAACATAGTCTTCACTGCTGCTTTCTTTCCGCCACCGAGCGATGCCCGCTTGCCGATAAGCGATGCTTAACCTCGCTTACCTTATAGTACTCTTAGCAAACAAGCCGCATTTTACTCAGTAATCCCGGGATCGGGCATCGGCAAACACAGGATTTGAACATAATCGATTGCCCAGCAAACAAGAATTCTGGCTTCGGCAAACCCTAGGATTAACATAATGCGCCATGTGCGTTTTTTCTCAAGGCCACAAACATAGTCGATTCGAGTATTGCGTGCGTCAGCATACTTCGCGCCCAGGAACGATTTTCCTATTCTTTTCGAAGACATCGAAGCGCGTTTTGAAGCAGCTTGGATGAAATTCAGGCGAAAGGATAAGCGATGAGAGCTGTGATCAAAGTGGAAACGCCAGAAGCGTTCTTCAAGCGGGGAAAAGTGATTGCCAAGCTGGCGGATCAGGGAAAACCGATTCCGCGAGAGCACATCATTGCGTTTGAGAACCCAGAGGACATGGCGCGATTAATCACGACCGCGAAGTTGGCCCTGTTCCGGGAAGTACGTCAGCGCCCGGGATCAATCACTGAACTCTCGGAGCGACTTCACCGCGACCGTAGTGCTGTAAAACGCGATATCGACGAACTGGAGAGGGCCGGCTTAATTGAGGTGGAGGATATGCCGTTGCCGGGCACGGCCGGAAAAAGGAAGTCCGAGCCGTGGCTGAGCAGGTGTTGTTGGCGATTTAAGAATGACTCGTCGCGCGCAGGGTGTGGGCGTCGGTGCGCTTGATTTTCGCTCCCGCCGGATGCCAGAAGTTCCAGCAGCGGGGCCATAGGAACAGCCGTTCTGGCAACCACAAGAGCGGCGATTCCGGAACCCACAGCATTCCCCACGGCAGCAAACCCTCAAAGGCCATCGGTGCTCCCCTCGGCGGCCACAACGCCGGATGCCATATTGAAGACAGGAGCCCTGAAGCCCGAGTATTGATAATATTTACATAAATTAATCGGAGACTATTCTCAGTTTACAGATATTTCGGAGCAATATGAATCCCATATTTTATATTGTAAGCCCCGGTGTTTGATGGTCGTACAGTTCCTAACCCATCGGTGATCTGCTCGACCTTGGACTTGGGGTCGGGCACCTTGCCAACGAGGATGTCGCGGGCGGTGTCGATGC
>CAMBSA010000142.1 GCA_945869935.1 Bordetella parapertussis
CAGCACGCCGAAATCGTCGCGGTAGCGGCCGACGATCTGCAGGCCCACGGGCAGTCCCTCGCCCGTGAAGCCCGCCGGGACCGAGATGGCCGGGTGGCTGGTCGCGGAGATGTAGTAGCAGGTCTTCATCCAGTCGAGGTAACTCGGTAGCTTCGTGCCGTTGATTTCGGTGACGTAGGGTTCGTTGGCCGGAAAGGGCGGCACCTGGTTGACGGGAAGCAGCAGGAATTCGTATTCTTCGAGGAACCGGCGCATGGTGTGGAACACTTGGGTGCGCAGCAGGTTGGCGCGCGCAATCCGCGCGGGGTCGAGCTTCAGGCCTTCCTCGATGTTCCAGACGACGGTGTCCTTCATGCGTGCGCGGTCGGTTTTCAGCAGTTCGCCGTAGGCTTCGACGAAGCCCAGCGCGCGTTGTACATGGAATGCTTCATCGGCATCCGACAAGTCCGGTTCCGCCTCCTCGACGATGCAGCCCATCGCCTCGAACACGGATCGCTGCGCTTCGAGCACCTTCGTGACGCGGGCGTCCACCGGCAGGCCGCCAAGGTCGCGGCTCCACGCAATGCGAACCTTCCTGAAGTTGCGTGCGAGCGGGCGCGAGAAGGTACGCCCGGGCTCGGCGTGGGAGGTCGGCATCCGTGAGTCCGGGCCCGCCATGGCCGACAGAAGGAAGGCCGTGTCCTCGACGGTGCGCGCCAGCGGGCCGACTGACCACAGGGTGTCCCAGGCATTGGGGAAGGGATACATCGGCACGCGACCGGGCGTGGGCCTGAATCCAACCACGTTGCAGAAGTTGCCGGGATTGCGCAGCGAAGCGCCGAGGTCCGACCCGTCGGCAAACGGCAGCATGCCGCACGCGACGGAGACCGCCGCGCCGCCCGACGAGCCGCCGCAGGTCCGGGTAAGGTCGTAGGGATTGAGAGTTGCGCCGAACACTGCGTTGAAAGTCTGGGAGCCCGTGGCGAATTCCGGCGTGTTGGTCTTGCCGATTGTGATCGCGCCCGCAGCGCCAAGCCGTTCGACGAGAACACTGTCGGCGTCAGGTACATGGTCCTTGTAGACCAGTGACCCATAGGTGGTACGGATGCCCTTGGTAGACACAATGTCCTTGTAGGCGATCGGCAGGCCGGCTAGCGGCCCGGTGGCCGTTGTGCCTGCGGCGGTGCGCGCCTTGGCGAGGCGACGATCCAGCGCCTTGGACGCCGCGAGGGCGCGCTCGGGCAGGAACGTCACTATGGCATTGACCACGGGATTGATCCGCTCGATGCGCCCGATGAACGCGCGCATGACTTCGGTGGCCGAGAGTTTCCGTATCCGGATGAGGCGCGCAAGCTTTTTCGGCGCGGTGTAGCAGAGGGTTTCCTCGTTCATGCTGCTCCTTCGATGTGCTTGCGCAGATGGCATGCGACGAAATGGCCGGGCGCGACTTCGCGGGTCACGGGGTCTTCGACGCGGCAGCGCGCCTCGGCGTAAGGGCAGCGCGTGTGGAAGCGGCAGCCCGGCGGAGGGTTGATGGGGCTCGGCACATCGCCGGCGAGGATGATGCGTTTGCGCGCCGCGCCCGGATCGGGCAGGGGCACGGCCGAAAGCAGCGCCTCGGTATAGGGGTGCTGGGGGCGCGTGAAGAGCGAGCGCGTATCGGTCAGCTCGACGATGCGGCCGAGGTACATCACGGCGACGCGATGGCTGATGTGTTCCACCACGGCAAGGTCGTGCGCGACGAAGAGGTAGGACAGCCCGAGTTCCTGCTGCAGGTCCATGAGCAGGTTGATGACCTGGGCCTGCACCGAGACGTCGAGCGCCGAGACGGGCTCGTCGCACACGATCAGCTTGGGTCCCGGCGCCAGGGCACGGGCGATGCCGAGCCGCTGGCGCTGGCCGCCTGAGAACTCGTAGGGATACTTCACCATCTGGTCGGGCCGCAGGCCGACCTTGTCAAAGAGCACGGCGACCCGCGTGTGGATCTCGTCCGCCGATGCGTCTTCGAAATTACGGATCGGCTCGGCGACGATGTCCATCGCGCGCATGCGGGGGTTGAGCGAGGAGTAGGGGTCCTGGAAGACCGCCTGCAGTTCGCGCCGGAACGGGCGCATCTCCACCGCGTTCAGGCCGTCGATGCGGTGGCCGCGCCATTCGATGGAGCCGCTGGTAGGGTCAATAAGCCTCAGGATGGTCTTGCCGGTGGTCGACTTGCCGCAGCCGCTCTCGCCCACCAGTCCCAGCGTCTCGCCTTCGGCAATGGTGAAGCTGACGTCGTCCACTGCATGCACCTGCCCGGTCACCCGCGAGAACACGCCTTTGCGCACCGGGTAGTGCTTGGTGAGCCCGATGACTTCGAGGAGTGTGGTGCCTTGCGTCCTCGCACTCATGGGGCCGCCTCCGCAAGGATCCGATCCGACTCCCAGCACGCGACCGTGTGGCCGCCGGCCTTCTGCTCCAAGGGCGGGTATTGCTTGCGGCAGCGTTCGGTCGCGTGAGCGCAGCGCGGTGCGAAGACGCAACCGGGGATCTCTTCGCGCATCGATGGGACCGTGCCGCGGATCTCGGCCAGGCGTTTTCTCTCGCCCGCCGACGCGGCGCCGAGGCGCGGGATCGACTGCAGAAGGCCCTGCGTATAGGGATGGCGCGGCCGCGCGAACAGGTCTTCCACGTTCGCCTCCTCGACCTTGCGCCCGGCGTACATCACCACCACGCGCTGCGCCATTTCGGCGACCACGCCCAGGTCGTGCGTGATCAGGACGATGGCGGCGCCGGTCTTTTCCTTGAGTCCGCGCATCAGGTCGAGGATCTGCGCCTGGATCGTCACGTCCAGCGCCGTGGTCGGCTCGTCGGCAATCAGCAGCTTGGGGTTGCAGGCGAGCGCCATCGCGATCATCACGCGCTGGCGCATGCCGCCCGAAAGCTGGTGCGGATACTCAGTGACGCGGCGCGCCGGTTCGGGGATGTTGACCAGCCCGAGCATCTCGACGGCCCGGGCGTTTGCAGCGGCGCGGTTGAGGCCGCGGTGCAGCGTCAGCGCCTCCGCGATCTGCCGGCCGATGGTGAGCACCGGGTTCAGCGAGGTCATCGGCTCCTGGAAGATCATCGAGATCTGGTTGCCGCGCACGTCACGCATCTCGGGTTCGGACAGGGCCAGCAGGTCGCGTCCCTCGAACCGGATGCTGCCGGCCACGGTGCGGCCGGGCGGCGAGGCGATGAGGCGCAGGATCGACAGCGAGGTCACGCTCTTGCCGCACCCTGATTCGCCGACGATCGCGAGCGTCTCGCCCGCGGCGACCGAGAACGAAACGCCGTCCACCGCGCGGATGACGCCGTCGCGCGTGAAGAAATGCGTCTTAAGGCCTTCGACTTCCAGAAGTGGCGTGCCGGGGGCGTTCATCACATGCGGCGCGCGAGGCGCGGGTCTAGGGCGTCGCGCATGCCGTCGCCCAGCAGGTTCACCGCGAGCACCGTCAGCGACAGGCATACGCCCGGGAAGAAGATCAGGTAGCCGGCGATCTGGAACAGGCTGCGCGCCTCGGCCATGATGTTGCCCCAGCTGGGGATGTTAGGCGGGGTGCCCGCGCCGATGAAAGAGAGGATGGCCTCGGTGATCATCGCCGAGGCGCAGATATAGGTGCCCTGCACCAGCAGCGGCGCGGCGGTGTTCGGCAGGATGTGGCGCACGAGGATGCGCGGCAGGCTGGTGCCCGCGGCAACGGCGGCTTCCACGTAGGGCTGCTCGCGCAGCGTGAGCACCAGGCTGCGCACGAGCCGCACCACGCGCGGCACCTCGGCGAGCGTAATGGCGACGATCACGTTTTCGATGCTCGCACGGGTGAGCGCCATCAGCGAGATGGCCAGCAGCACCGGCGGGATCGACATCAGGCCGTCCATGAACCGCATCACAATGGCGTCGAGCCAGCGGAGGTACCCGGTGACGAGGCCGATCGCGAGGCCCGCCGCGACGCTGAAAAGCGCCACCGCGATACCGATGCTGAGCGATACGCGCGCGCCGTACACGACCCGGCTGTAGACGTCCCGCCCGAGCATGTCGGTGCCGAACCAGAATGCGGCCGAAGGCTGCTTCAGGCGATTGATCGGCGTGACCGCTTGCGGGTCGACCGTGCCGAGCCAGGGCGCCAACAGCGCGCACAGGACCATGGCCAGCAGCACGATGCCGCCCACGATCGCGGTCGGGTGGCGGCGGAACGCGTCCCGGAACTGCTTCAGCATGGGCGAAGCCGATACAGGTGCGGGGAGGACTGTCGCGGCGGCCATGTCAGAACCGAATGCGCGGGTCGAACAGCATGTAGGACAGGTCCACGAGCAGGTTGATCACCACGTAGATCGCCGAGAAGAGCAGCGTGACCCCCTGGATCACCGGGTAGTCGCGGCGCAGGATCGCGTCCACCGTGAGCCGGCCGATGCCGGGAATGGCGAACACCGTTTCGGTCACGATGGCGCCGCTGATCAGCAGGGCGATGCCGATGCCGATGATGGTCATGATCGGGATCGCGGCGTTCTTGAGCGCGTGGCCGACGAGAACCGGGGCGGGCGCCAGGCCCTTGGCCTGCGCGGTGCGGATATAGTCTTGCGCGAGTACGTCGAGCATGCTTGCGCGGGTGATGCGCGCGATCAGCGCGATGTATACGGTACCGAGGGCGATGCTCGGCAGGATCAGGTGGCGCAGCCAGTCCCAGAAGCTGCTCCCGGCGAAGTTGCGGTAGCCCTGCACGGGCAGCCAGGCCAGTTCGATGGAGAAAACGCTGATCAGGATGTAGGCGAACACGAACACCGGTAGCGAGAACCCCAGCACCGAGAAAGCCATCACGGCGCGGTCGGTCCAGCTGCCCGCGCGCGCCGCGGCCACCACGCCGAGGGGCACCGCGACCAGCACCGAAACGATTAGCGTACACAACGTCAGTGCGAGCGTGGGTTCCACGCGCTGCCCGATCAGGCGCGTGACCGGCAGGTTGGTGAAGATCGAGACGCCGAGGTCGCCGTGCATCAGCGCCCAGACCCAGGTCCCGAAACGCGCAAGGAAAGGCTCGTCGAGGCCGAGCCCGGCGCGGATGCGCTTGATGTCATCGTCGGTCGCGGCGTCACCCGCGATCATCGCGGCCGGGTCGCCCGGCGTCAGGTACAGGAGCGAGAAGACGAAGAACGCGACCACCGCCATGACGACGATGGTCGCGAACAGTCGCCGGATCACATAGGCGAGCACCGCTTTTTACAGGAGCGCGCTACCTCTTCTCGATGTTCCAGAGGAACGCGATCGGCGCGATGATCACGCCGGAGATGTTCGAGCGGAACGCCGTCGGCAGGATGAACTGGCCGGTCGGGATGAACGGCACGAACTCGAACGCGCGCTCCTGCACGGCGCTCGCCGCCTTTTTCGAGGCCGCCGCGTCCTGGGCGTTGAACCAGTCTTCGCGCAGTTCCTCGATCTTCGCGTCCGTCGGCCAGCCGAACCAAGCCTTTTCGCCCGTGCCGCGGATCGGAAAGTTCACCGCCGGGTTGACCATGTCGGGGCCGACCAGCCAGGTGTGGAAGATCGACCAGCCGCCCTTCTCGACCGGCTCCTTCACGGCGCGGCGCGTGATCAGCGTGCCCCAGTCGCCGGACTGAATTTCGGCGTTCAGGCCGAGCTTCTTCAGCATGTCCAGCGTGAGCAGCGATTGCGCGTTCACGATCGGCTGGTCGGTCGCATTGATGATGACGATCCTCTCGTTGTTGTAGCCGGACTCCTTGATCAGGGCCCTGGCCTTGTCGAGGTTGCGCGGGCCCTTGAGCGGCTCGGCGGAGATCTCGGAGGCGAGCGGCGTG
>CAMBSA010000143.1 GCA_945869935.1 Bordetella parapertussis
GCGGGCTCGAGTTCTTCCTTGGTCCTGTCGCCGTGCGCGGCGTGCAGGTCGGCGGCCAGGTGCTCGCGCCGGAAGTCGTTGGGGAAGGGGTTCCCCTTTGCGCGCAGCGCGGTGAGCTTGGCGCGGCGCTCGGCGATGATCTGGTTCTCGTCCTGGGGTTTTTCTTCGCTCATTTCTACCTAAACCTTTTCCGTGTCCGCCTGGCCCGATTGACCGATGCCCTGCTTCAGACTGGCGCTGATGAAGTCATCCAGGTCGCCATCCAGCACGGCCTGGGTATTGCCTTTTTCCACGCCGGTGCGCAGGTCCTTGATGCGCGACTGGTCCAGCACGTAGGAGCGGATCTGGTGGCCCCAGCCGATGTCGGTCTTGGCGTCCTCGGCGGCCTGCTTGGCGGCATTCTGCTTGCGCAACTCGGCCTCGTACAGCTTGGACTTGAGCATGGCCATGGCCTCGGCCCGGTTGCGATGCTGCGAGCGGTCGTTCTGGCATTGCACCACGATGTTGGTGGGCAGGTGGGTGATGCGCACCGCCGATTCGGTCTTGTTGACGTGCTGGCCGCCGGCACCGGAGGCGCGGTACACGTCGATGCGCAGATCGGCCGGATTGATGTCGACCTCGATGTTGTCGTCCACTTCGGGGTAGGCGAACACGCTCGCAAACGAGGTATGCCGCCGCGCGTTCGAGTCGAAGGGAGACTTTCGCACCAGCCGGTGCACGCCGGTCTCGGTGCGCAGGTGCCCGTAGGCATAGCTTCCGGTGAGCTTGAGCGTGGCACTTTTGATGCCTGCGACTTCACCGTCGGATTCCTCCAGGACTTCCACCTTGAAGCCCTTTTTCTCCGAATAGCGCAGGTACATGCGCTCGAGGATGCGTGCCCAGTCCTGCGCCTCGGTGCCGCCCGAGCCCGCCTGGATGTCGACGAAGCAGTTGGCCGGGTCGAGCGGGTCGTTGAACATGCGCCGGAACTCAAGCCCTTCGACCGTCTTGCCGACATCTGCCACATCGGATTCGATAGACACCAGCGTCCCGTCGTCGTTTTCCTCGCGTGCCATGTCGAACAGCTCCTTGGCATCGGCCAGGTGCTGCGCCACATCGGTGAGCGTGGTGACGATGTCTTCGAGCTGTTTTTTCTCGCGGCCAAGGTCCTGGGCGCGCTTGGCGTCGTCCCAGACAGCGGGGTTCTCGAGCTCGCGGGCGACTTCCGCTAGGCGTATCTGCTTTGAATCGTAGTCAAAGATACCTCCGCAGCTCTACGGCGCGAAGGTCAAGATCGGACAGACGATTGGCGAGGAGGTTGAGGCGTTCTGCTTCCATGGAGGGCTTCGGCAAAACGGAAATTATATAGGGAGCGCCCCTCGCGGGAGCGCCCGATGGTGTGAACCGGTGTGATCCGGCCTGTTCAGGCGCATTCAGCGCACGTGCGGCCTCGGCCGGACAGGCGCCTTTATACGTGATTGCGGCGATCCTGAGACCGCCGCAATGTTCATCCGCACGGTTTATCAATTGGCCGGAAGCGGCGCGATTGCCGCGCCGATCCTGCCTGATTTCCCGGTTTCTTCTCAGTAACCGGCCAGTGCGCGCTGGGTGCGCAGGTATTCGTTGCGCTTGGCGCGGGCCAGTTTCTCGATTTCAAGGTTGCTCGCGTACTCGGCGGAGTCCGAGGCGACGGTCGATTCCAGCAACAGTTTGTCGAGAAATTCGTGCAGACTGAAGCGTTGTTCGGACGCGGCGGGGAGGCCGCTGAGTGTTCCAGGAGTTGCAGTGTTCATGATCTTTCCTTTCGTGTGTGTCAGGCTATGTTTGCCTTTTCGTGTGACCAGAGTATTACTGCACTGCAGCAATATCCAATCGTTTGTTCTAATATGACTTATCGGGATTACCGATCAGGTTTTGTGCGAGCGCACAATAAACCGGTGACCGGTGATAACTACGGATAATCATGGACTTGCATCATCTCAGAAGCTTTGTTGCCGTGGCCCAGGCCGGCCACGTCACCCGCGCCTCGGAAAAACTTCATCTCAGCCAGCCCACGGTGAGCGGGCATTTGCGCGCGCTCGAGGGGGATCTCGGGGTCACGCTGTTCGAGCGTATGTCCTCCGGCGTCAGCCTGACCCATGCGGGCCGGCTGCTGCTCGAGGATGCGGAAAAGGTCCTCGCCAGTGCCCAGGCGCTTCGCGACCACGCGCGCGCGATCGGCGGCACGCTCGATGCGCGCCTGCGCATCGGTACCATCCTTGACCCTGCCTACCTGCGCTTGGGCGACCTGCTCGCAGTGATGCGCGAGCGCTATCGCCTGATCGAGGTGGAACTGCACCTCGCGGTCTCGGGCGTGGGCCTGGAGAAAGTGAAAAACGGCGAACTCGACGCCGCCTTCCTGCTCGGGAACCCGGACGACGCGGACGTGCGCGCCATTCCGCTCGAGCCGATCCGCTATGTCATCGCGGCGCCCGCGGCATGGCGTTCGCGGCTGAAGGACTGGGATTCGCTTGCCCGCGAAACCTGGATACTGCCGCCACCGCAAGGCACCCTGCACCAGCTGGCGCGAGAACTCCTGCGCTCGCACCGGCTCGCACCCGCGAGCGTGATGGAATCCGACCAGGAGTCGGCGATCCTCAACCTCGTGGCCTCGGGCGTGGGCATCACGCTGATGCGCGAGCCGCTGGCGCGTGAGCGCGAGGCCGCGGGTGAAATCTTCATCTGGCCCGAAGGCGACACCCGCACGACGCTCGTGCTCTGCTACCCGGCGGCGCGCGAGGCAAGTCCTGAGATTCTCGCGCTGGTGCGGGCGGTCGAGGACGTGTGGGGCAAGAAGACCGGCGCACGGCGACCGATTGCCGAAGGCGCCTGAGTCATCCCGGGTGTTTCCGGCCCTACTTGATCCGCGACGCGGTGTAGTCCTCGGCGATCCGGTCCTCGAAATAGGCCACCGGCGAGGGCGCGGACATCAGGCCGCGATAGATGTCGGGCGCCACGTCCATGTAGGCGCTGATCTTTCCGTCGCTGAACTCGATCTCCAGCGTCCGTGTCTTGTCGTCATAGCCGGCGGAACGTATGCGGCTTGAACTGATGCGTTTGCGTTCCATGAATCACTCCTTGGCAGACTGTGATTTTGCACGCATCTGCCCGGTTCCGGTGGACGAGGCCCGTGATTCCGGTGCCTCGGCATGCTCGATCACCAGTTGCACGCTGTCCACGCCGTTCCAGGTGTTCACCGACAACCGGTAGGCGGCGCGCAGCACCGCCGGGCTGGGTTCGGCGAAATTGAACCGCATCGCCTCGATCATGCGGCCCTCGCGGCGCAGTTTCAGCTTGAGGTGCTTCTCGCCCACGATGCGCTGGTTCACCACTTCGAAGTCGTCGCAGAACAGCGGCTGCGGAAAGCCCTGGCCCCAGATGCGCTCATCGATGATCCGCGCGGTGTCGAGGCTCATGTAGGGCGGCTCGAGCGAGCCGTCGGTCTCGATCGTGCGCGACAGGTCCGCGGCTGACACCGTTTCGCCGACCACCTTCTCGAAGGCCTGCGAAAAACGCTCAAATTCGCTTTCGCGGATCGTGAGCCCTGCCGCTGCCGCGTGGCCGCCGAATCGCAGGATCAATCCCGGTTCGCGCTTGGACACCAGATCCAGCGCATCGCGCAGATGCAGGCCGGGAATCGAGCGTCCCGAGCCGCGGATTTCGCCCTCCACGTCCGACGCCCGCGCGAACGCGATCACCGCGCGGTGGTGGCGTTCCTTCAGCCGCCCCGCGACGATGCCCACCACGCCCGCATGCCAGCGAGCATCGAACAACGAAAGCGCGAATCGGTCGCCCGGGTCCACGGTGTCGAGCAGCATCTCCGCCTGCGCCTGCATCTCGACCTCGATGCTGCGCCGTTCGCGGTTGAAATCGTCCAGCACGCGCGCGCATTCGAGCGCCTTGGCCTCGTCGTCGGTGACAAGGCACTCGATGCCAAGGCTCATGTCATCCAGACGGCCGGCGGCATTCACCCGCGGCCCGAGCACGAAGCCCAGATCGAAGCTCGCCACGCGGCGCGGGTCGCGCCCGGCGACCGCGAACAGCGCGCGTATGCCCGGTTGCATCCGTCCGGCGCGCATGCGCTTGATGCCCTGGCCCACCAGCACCCGGTTGTTGCGATCCAGCTTCACCACGTCGGCCACCGTGCCGAGCGCAACCAGATCCAGCAGATCGGCGAGTTGCGGCTCCTCGCGACCGGCAAACGCACCGCGCTTTCGCAGTTCCGCGCGCAGCGCGAGCATCACGTAGAACATCACGCCCACGCCCGCGATCGATTTGCTGGCGAAGCCGCAGCCGGGCTGGTTCGGATTCACTATCGCGTTGGCCACCGGCAGGGTGGGGCCCGGCAGGTGGTGGTCGGTGATCACCACGTCTATGCCCAGGGTTCGTGCGGCGGCAACGCCGTCCACGCTCGCGATGCCGTTGTCCACCGTCACGATCACCGCGGGCTTGCGCTGGGCGGCGACCGCGACAATCTCCGGCGTGAGGCCGTAGCCGAATTTCTGCCGGTTGGGCACAAGATAGGAAACATCGGCACCGAAGGCGCGCAGCGCACGCAGCCCGACCGCGCAGGCGGTGGCGCCGTCGCAGTCGTAGTCGGCGACGATCATGATCGGCTCGCGCCGGTCGATAGCATCGGCAAGCCGTGTCGAGGCGTCGCCAATGCCAAGCAGTCCGTCGGGCGGCAGCAGCGTGCCGAGCGCCTCGTCGATCTCGACGCGCGCACTCACCCCGCGCGAGGCGTACAGACGCGCGAGCACCGGGTGCATGCCTTCCTTGATCAGCTTTTCCGTCACGTTGGGCGGGATGCGGCGCTTGACGATCGCGCTCATCGCGTTTCGTCCGGTTCGTTTCGGGGCATCCAAGCAGCGATTGGTCGCGGTCGGCGCCAGAAACGCCGCAGGTCGCCGCGGGTGTTCTCCACGCTCAGCACCTCGTCGCCCGTGACCAGATGAACCGTGAGCATGCCGATGCGATCCCGGCGCAACGCCTCGGTGAGCGGTTGCATCCAGTCGAGTTCGAGCGCATCTGCGTCCGCGTGCTCGTGGATGGCGAGCGTCACGCCGTCAGCCGTCTGGTCGAGCATCGGCTGCGCGCCAGCCGGCGGTACCGCGTGATGCGCGCCCGAGGCAGCGGCAAGTCCCGCGGCAAGCGGCGACTCCGCGAACACCGAGCGCAGCGGCCGGCCTTCGACCTTCGACTCTCGTCCGCCGCCCCACAGCCAGACGCCGTTGACCGGCAGCGCGCCACGCGCTTCGCGGGCGATATTCAGCGGGTGTTCGAACAACAGCATCTGCAGTTCATTCATCAGCGAATGCCAGCCGAGCGAGTCATCCGTCGCGGCCCCGAGTTCGATACCGCGGGCGAGCACCTCGGCAAGCGGCGCGGGGCTGCCCGCGGGCGGCGACTCGATGCGCGCATACCAGCGATCCGGCCGCAGCGGAAACACCTGCAGCACGCCGCTGAAATGCGTGTTGATTACTTCTGCGAAGCCGTCGGCTTCCTTGCGCTCGAGCGCAAGCGCGCGCGCTCCGGTTACGCCCACCTGCGTGTTGCCGGCGGCCAGGTGCACCGGGTCGGCATGCACCCAGTACGCATCGCCCGGATCACCGCCGTCCCCGCGCAGCGCAAACGGCGCCGAGGGAAGCGAGTCGTCGGTGTCGATGCCAAAGCCCTCGAGCAGCCAGCGCTCGAGCGTGGTCCAGGGCGTGTGGGTTCGCCTGCCCCGGACGAGCAGTTTCTCG
>CAMBSA010000144.1 GCA_945869935.1 Bordetella parapertussis
ATCGGTTCCGGTCTGGGAAAGACTGCGGGTCGTGGGCATAAGGGCCAATCTTCGCGTTCCGGCGGTTTTCATAAAGTCGGTTTTGAGGGTGGTCAGATGCCCTTGCAGCGTCGACTTCCTAAGCGCGGTTTCAACACTCCTGACACGACGGCACAAGTTCTCCTCTCTGACCTTGAGCGCTTGTCGGCTGACACGATTGATCTCAACGTTCTCAAGGCCGCTGGCGTGATTCCTCGCTTTTCGCTTGCCGCTAAGGTTATTGTTTCCGGGAAACTTGCGCGCAAGGTTACGGTTGTAGGCATTCGAGTATCCAAGGGCGCACAGGCTGCGATCGAAGCTGCGGGCGGTAAGGTAGAGGTACCGGCGACCGCGTAATCGGTTCGCTCACTTTCTCACATGGCTACCTCGGCTCCTCAGCTCGGTAAGAGCGGAAAATACGGAGACCTCAAGAGAAGATTGTTCTTTCTCTTGGGCGCACTCGTCGTGTTTCGCATCGGGGCGCATATTCCCGTGCCCGGAATCGATCCTGCGCGTCTCGCTGAGCTATTTCAAACGCAGCAGGGCGGTATTCTCGGCCTGTTCAATATGTTCTCCGGTGGTGCACTGTCCCGTTTCACAATATTTGCGCTTGGAATCATGCCGTACATTTCCGCGTCGATCATCATGCAATTGATGACGTCGGTGTCCCCACAGCTAGAGGCTCTGAAAAAGGAAGGGCAAACCGGGCAGCGAAAGATCACGCAATACACGCGTTACGGTACGTTCGTTCTTGCCTTGTTTCAAGCCACAGGCATTTCGATGGCGCTCGAGTCCCAACCGGGCTTGGTCATGGATCCGGGCTTGTTGTTCAGGTTTACTACGGTAACCACGCTGGTTACCGGAACGATGTTTCTTATGTGGCTTGGCGAGCAGGTCACCGAGCGTGGTTTGGGGAACGGAATTTCGATAATTATTTTTGCAGGTATCGCAGCGGGACTGCCGACGGCGATAGCCGGCACTCTTGAACTTGTCCGAACTGGTTCGATGCATCCGCTGGCGGCAATAGCAATTGTGGTTGGCGTAGTGGTTGTCACTTGGGCAGTCTGTTTTGTCGAGAGAGGGATGCGCAAAATCCCTGTGAACTACGCGAAGCGACAGATTGGCAATAAAGTTTATGGCGGGCAAAGCTCGCATCTCCCTTTCAAACTCAACATGGCCGGTGTCATTCCGCCGATCTTCGCGAGCTCCATCATTTTATTCCCGGCGACAATCGCAGGGTGGTTTGGTTCGCACGAATCTGTCACCTGGTTGCGCGATGTCGCGTCCACCTTGTCGCCGGGCCAGCCGATCTACGTTCTCTTGTACGCTGCTGCGATTGTTTTTTTCTGCTTCTTTTATACGGCACTTCAATACAACCCCAAGGAAACCGCCGATAACCTCAAGAAGTCTGGCGCTTTTGTTCCAGGAATTCGTCCGGGCGATCAGACATCAAAGTATCTTGAGCGCATTCTTCTGAGACTGACCCTCTCCGGGGCGATATACGTGACGGTGGTCTGCCTTCTGCCTGAGTTTTTGATTCTTCGCTGGAATGTGCCTTTCTATTTTGGCGGGACCTCGCTGCTGATCATCGTCGTGGTCACGATGGATTTCATGGCGCAGGTTCAGGCCTACATCATGACCCACCAGTACGAGAGTCTGCTCAAGAAGACGAACTTCAAGAGCGGCGGTTTTCCGTCGGTAACGAGGTAACGGAGCGAACGGAAGGGCATGTCGAAGGAAGACGTCATTCAGATGCAAGGGGAGATTATCGATAATCTTCCTAACGCCACGTTCCGCGTGAAGCTGGAAAACGGTCACGTTGTGCTTGGTCATATTTCCGGGAAGATGCGTATGCACTACATACGGATCCTTCCGGGCGACAAGGTAACAGTTGAATTGACGCCGTACGATTTATCCCGGGGACGTATTGTCTTTCGGGCGAAATGACGGCTCATTCAGGTTTTTGAGAGGAAGTACCCATGAAAGTGCAGGCATCGGTAAAGAAAATGTGCCGCAACTGCAAGGTCATCCGCAGGAAGCGCGTGGTTCGTGTGATTTGCAAGGATCCCCGACACAAGCAGCGCCAAGGCTGAGGTTGGGCTTCATTACGGGGTATAATTTCAGGTTTCGCGTTTTGACCGGCAAGTTGCTGGGTTCTTTATCGCGATCCGAAAGTTAGAAGGAACAGTTCGCATGGCACGTATCGCAGGGGTCAACATACCCAATCATCAGCACGCATGGATTGCGCTTCAGGCAATCTATGGAGTTGGCCGCACCCGCTCAAAGGCGATTTGCGGAGCCGCCGGGATCAACATATCCTCGAAGATGAAAGACCTTTCCGAGGGTGAAATGGAACGCCTCCGTATCGAGGTCGGCAAGTTCGCCGTCGAGGGCGATCTGCGTCGTGAAGTGCAGCTGAACATCAAGCGTCTCATTGATTTGGGGTGTTATCGGGGAACGCGTCACCGCAAAGGACTACCCGTCCGCGGACAGCGCACGAGGACGAACGCCCGCACCCGCAAGGGGCCGAAGAAGGCTGCAATCAAGCTTACCGCACAGGCTGGCAAGGGCTGAGCCCCTGCCGCACACGCAAAGGATAGGGACTTATGGCTAAACCACCTGCCGCAAACAGCACCGCACGGGTTCGCAAGAAGGTAAAGAAGAATGTTGCCGAAGGTATCGCGCATGTTCACGCTTCCTTCAACAATACTATCGTCACGATTACCGATCGTCAGGGCAATGCACTGGCCTGGGCGACGTCCGGCGGGCAAGGCTTCAAGGGATCGCGGAAGTCTACGCCGTTCGCGGCTCAGGTTGCCGCCGAGAACGCAGGTCGTCAGGCGATGGAGTGCGGTATCAAGAACCTTGAAGTCCGAATCAAGGGTCCAGGCCCAGGGCGCGAGTCGGCAGTCCGGGCGCTGAATGCGCTCGGCATCAAGATCACGCAGATTGCCGATGTCACCCCGATTCCGCATAACGGCTGCCGGCCGCCCAAGCGTCGGCGTATCTGACGCACAACTACCGGACAACTGAGAGGATTTAAATGGCACGCCATCTCGACGCCAAATGCCGCCTCTGCCGCCGCGAGGGGGAGAAACTTTTCCTCAAGGGCGAAAAGTGCTTTACCGACAAGTGTGCGGTGGAGCGCAGGAGCTACGCACCAGGTCAGCACGGTCAGAAAAGCGGGCAGCGCATGTCCGATTACGGAAAGCAGTTGCGCGAAAAGCAGAAACTTCGTCGCACCTACGGGATCATGGAAGGACAGTTCCGGCGCACGTACGCGGCTGCGTCGCGTTCCAAGGGCGTGACGGGCGAACGCCTTCTTCAGATCCTCGAATGCCGCCTGGATACGATCGTGTATCGAATGGGATTCGGTGCAAGCCGTACCGAGGCGCGTCAGATCGTTCGTCACAATTCGATTCTGGTTAATGGCAAGCGGGTCAATATTCCTTCATTCCAGGTCAAGCCCGGTGACGCAATCGAGGTAACTGAACGCTCCAAGGCGCAGCTGCGCATCAAGGCGGCGTCCGAGGCTGCCGAGAGCCGGGGCATTCCGGAGTGGCTCGAAGTGGACTCCAAGGGGCTCAAAGGCAAGCTGAAAGCGCTTCCCGCACGCTCCGATCTCCCGTCGAACATCAACGAGAGTCTGGTAATCGAGTTGTATTCCAAGTAACGGGTCCCAGCAGAGTACCGAAGCATTCCCGTTACCGATTTACGAGGACGTCATATGCAAACGAGTGGATTCCTGAAGCCGCGCATCATCGACGTGCAGAGCATTGCTCCGAATCACGCCAAGGTTGTGATGGAGCCGTTTGAGCGCGGGTATGGACACACGCTGGGCAACGCGCTGCGCCGAGTGCTCCTGTCGTCGATGCCTGGTTACGCGCCTACAGAAGTACAGATCAGTGGCGTGCTGCACGAGTACTCGACGATCGAGGGTGTGCAGGAGGATGTCGTCGACATTCTTCTGAATCTCAAGGGCGTCGTGTTCAAGCTGCACAATGGAGATGAAGCGACGCTCAAGCTCGCCAAGAAGACCGAAGGGCCGGTCACGGCCGCCGATATCGAGGTTACCCACGATGTCGAGATCGTCAACCCGGACCATGTAATCGCCCATATTTCACCCGGTGGCAAGATCGATCTCCAGCTCAAGGTCGAGAAGGGACGTGGCTATGTTCCGGGCAATCTCCGCATCCTCGCTGAGGAGTCCAAAGGCATTGGCAAGATAATCCTCGACGCCTCCTTCTCCCCGGTTCGTCGCGTTTCGTATGCCGTCGAAAGCGCGCGGGTCGAGCAGCGTACCGACCTCGACAAGCTCATTATCGACATCGAGACCAACGGTGCGATAGAGCCGGAAGAGGCGATCCGCTATTCCGCGCGGATTCTCCTCGATCAGTTGTCCGTGTTTGCCGACCTCGAGGGAACGGCGCCTACGATCGAAGAGAAGAGGTCGCCCCAGGTCGACCCGATCCTGATGCGCCCGGTGGATGACTTGGAACTGACGGTGCGCTCTGCCAATTGCCTCAAGGCGGAGAACATCTATTACATTGGCGACCTGATACAGCGTACCGAGACGGAACTTCTCAAGACTCCGAACCTCGGGCGCAAGTCGCTTAACGAAATCAAAGAAGTGCTTGCTGCGCGCGGACTGACTCTCGGGATGAAACTCGAGAATTGGCCGCCGGCGGGCCTCGAAACCACCCGCGTCTGATTCGCGACGGGACCACAGGACTAGGAAGACAAAATGCGCCACGGTCACGGACTGAGGAAACTCAACAGAACCACCAGCCATCGTCTCGCGATGCTTCGCAACATGAGCGTTTCGCTGCTCAAGCACGAAGTCATCAAGACGACACTGCCCAAGGCAAAGGAACTTCGCCGGGTGGTGGAGCCGATCATCACGCTCGGCAAGAAACCGTCGCTTGCGAATCGCCGGCTCGCTTTCAATCGTCTTCGTGACCGTGATGCGGTCGTGAAGCTCTTCGGTGAAATCGGCCCGCGTTTCGCAAAGCGTAACGGTGGCTACGTTCGCATCTTGAAGTTCGGCTTTCGTCTTGGCGATAACGCGCCGATGGCTGTCGTTGAGTTGCTGGATCGCCCGGAGCAGAAAGACGAAGCAACACCCGCGTCCTGAGTGCGGTGCTGGTTGAAATCAAATAGGCCGGATTATTCCGGCCTTTTTGTTTTGCGGGCCGGCTCTATCGTTGTGCTCGTGAATGCCGGATTATTGTACGAGTTAGCGGTCTTCGGATAACGTGACCGTGCCTGCGAAGCGCTCGATTCGCAATTGATGGGCGAAGTCCGTGCGTTGTTCGACAAAGCGCTGCTGGAGTACCTTGTCGGCCTGATAGTCGCCGAATCTTTTTGCGGACTCGATGCCGTAGATCATCGCATGGGCGTGCCAGCCCTTGTCATCGCGCTCGCCCAGGTCGATGCTCCGGCACCAGAGAAATCCGGGGTATCCGACAACGTCACGGATATGCCCGCCATTCAGCCAGTCCATGATCTGTCCACGCGCCTCGTGCGCAATCCAGAACCGAACAACGTAAATGTAGCCGGGGTTCTTCATCGTCAATCCTCTGTGAGGGTAAGTCGATCGTCCTGATCGATCAGGAAAATACGATAGTCGTTGACGTTCGTGCGCGTTGGGCCGGTGATGAACAGTCCCCCTGCCGCGTCAAATACGTCGTAAGCGTTGTTGGCATCCAGCGCAAGGCGAGGATCGATACCCCCCT
>CAMBSA010000145.1 GCA_945869935.1 Bordetella parapertussis
TATCCTGAAACTGTTCGAAAACACACAAGTCAGGCACCTCTCCGCGGAGGACGTCTACCGCACGCTGATGGGCGAAGGCATCGATGTCGGCCTCGCCACCGTGTACCGCGTCCTCACCCAGTTCGAGCAGGCCGGGATGCTGAGCCGGCATCACTTCGAATCAGGAAAGGCGGTCTTCGAACTCAACGAGGGCGGGCACCACGATCACCTCGTATGCATGCAATGCGGCAGGGTCGAGGAATTCTACGATCCGGAGATCGAGAAACGCCAGGCAAAGATCGCCAAGGAGCGCGGATTCGCCATACGCGACCATTCGCTCTCGCTGTACGCCGATTGCACGAAATCCGACTGCGCGAACCGCCGGCTCGGCGCAAGCTGAGGCAGCGCGAAACCGCCCCCAACGCCGCAAACATTTTCACTGCGACCCGACACCGTCATGGACCTGATTCTCTGGCGGCACGCGGAAGCCGAAGACGGGATGCCCGACCATGACAGGCGCCTCACCCGTCGCGGACACCGGCAGGCCCTGCGCATGGCGCGCTGGCTCGATCAACAGCTTCCTGCGAGCTACCGGATATTGAGCAGTCCGGCCACGCGCGCGCGGCAGACGGCCGCCGCGCTCAGCCCGACCATGCAGGTCGATGAGCGCCTTGAGCCGGGAATGGGCGCAAAGGACCTGCTTGAGGCCTGCGGATGGCGAAAGGGTGGCAGGACAGTCATCGTCGTCGGACACCAACCGACGATAGGGCAGATCGCTGCGCTACTCATGTGCGGTCGGGAAATCGACTGGCGCCTCAAGAAGGGCGCAATTTGCTGGCTCTCGCGCGGCGACCACGATGACGACACCGTCACGCTGAAAGCGCTTGTTTCACCGGACATGATTCCCTGACACCCGGCACAGCGCGCCCGTACCTCCATGCACGGGCATGCTACTGCGCCACTCCGAGCGGTTCCTCGACAACCTCGACCTGCAAGCGCAGACCGATCGATTTCCATTCGTCTGCCTCCGCATCCAGCGCCGCTTCGGTGAGTGGATGCTCCGCGAGCCAGATCCTTGGAAGCAGAAGCTGATAGCCATCCTCGGTTCCACGGCACTCGACCGCCGACAGCACAACATCCGCGCGCGACAAATGAAACAAGGCGGCAAGGCGCAATGCAAAAACCAGCGGCCAGTCGGCGCTGCGCGCAGGAAGACTTTCCAGCTTTGCGAGCTTCCCCCGATGTGCGAGCACCAGCCGTGCCAGCCGCGCCTGCTCGTATTGCGAGAAGCCAGGCATGTCCGCCTGCGAAAGGATATAGGCGGAGTGCTTGTGATACCCCGCATGTGCGATTGAGATGCCGATTTCGTGGAGAGTCGCCGCCCAACCGAGCAATTGAATATCACCGTCCGCCGGCTTGTCGGACAACGCCGAGTACACCCGCGTTGCGAATCCCGCCACCCGTCCCGCCTGCGCCGCATCGACGTGATACCGACGCATGAATTGCGAAACCGTGGCTTCGCGCATGTCGTGGTGCTGTGCCCGGCCAAGCATGTCGTAGAGCACCCCCTGGCGCAGGGCACCGTCGGAAACATCCATACGCTCCAGCTCGAACTCCGCAAACACTGCACACAGAATCGCGACACCGCCCGCGAACACCGCGGCGCGATCGTCGCGCAGCCCGGGAAGCTTCAACCGTCCGACGTCGCCGGCTCGTACAAGCTGGGCCCGAAGGCGATCCAGGCCGTCTGCGTTGATTCCCTGCTCCGCCCAGCCCGAAGCCACGAGCAACGCGGAAATAGTCTTGGCGGTCCCCGAAGAACCGATGGCGTGCTTCCAACCCGTGCGCCGGTAGGACTTTACGATCCGCTGCAACTCATTTCCGGCCGCGAGCTCCGCCCTTTTGAAATTCGCCTTGTCCAGGCTTCCATTTGAAAAGTAGCGCATCGTCCAACTCACGCAACCCATGGAAATCGACTCCATGAGTTCCGGTTCGAGGCCGGTGCCGATGATGAATTCGGTCGACCCGCCGCCGATATCGACCACCAGACGGCGCTCAGGCGACGGCGGCAGCGTATGCGCCACGCCAAGATAGATCAGGCGGGCTTCTTCCCGGCCAAAAACCACCTCGATCGGAAATCCGAGCACGGTTTCCGCCTCGGCAAGGAATTGTTCGGCGTTGCGAGCGACACGCAAGGCATTGGTTCCCACCGCACGAACCGACTCCCGGGAGAATCCGCGCAGGCGCTCCCCGAACCGCCCGAGGGCCTCGAGTGCACGCAACTGGGTGGATCGGTCGATCCGCCTATCCCGCGTAAGCCCCGCTCCAAGGCGTGCGGGCTCGCGCAGCGAATCAAGCAGGTAGATCTGGTCGTCGACTACCCGCCCTATCTGCAGATGAAAGCTGTTGGATCCGAGGTCCACCGCAGCCAGGGTTTCGTTCTTGATGTTTGCCGCCATGATCCGGAACAACATAGCACCCGACTCAATCCGTCGCAAATTGCGCTACTCCAGGGCCGCGCGCTGCAGTTCCGCGAAGCCCGCGTGCCTCACGTTCGTCCCGGATATCGCATACACCGTGTTCTCGGCGATGTTCTTCACATGATCGCCCGTGCGCTCGAGCGCCTTCGCCACGAACACCAGGTCCAGCCCCGCCGAAATCGTGCGCGGATCCTCCAGCATGAGACTCAGGCTCATACGGATGAGCGCGGAGAACTCCTCGTCAACCTGCGTATCCCGAAGTACCACCGCAGGAACATCGGTCGAGTCCATGCGCGAAAACGCATCGAGGGAACGCCTGAGCATGTCGATCACCATCCCGCCCATCCGCCGGACCTGCAAGACGCACGGGAACTTCCAGCGGTCGCCGTGGATCTGCCGCGTGAGCAGGCCTATCTTCTTTGCCTCATCGCCGATCCGTTCGAGGTCCGTGATCGTCTTGTAGACCGCGAGGATCAGTCGAAGGTCCACCGAGTTGGGCTGGCGCCGTGCAATCAGGCTGGTGCAAAGCTCATCTATCGAGACTTCCAGCCCGTTGATTTCGATCTCCGTCGCGACAATGCGATCGGCGAACGTGCTGTCACCCGAGCGCAGGGCTTCAAGCGCATGCCCGAGTTGCTGCTCGGCCAACCCTCCCATGAGGAGCACCCGGGAGCGGATATGCGCCAGCTCGGCGTCGAATTGCTTAGAAGTATGATTATCGGGCTGCATCTTTATGAATGCCGGGTCGAGGGCAGGAACGCTCTAATCCGTCCGATGCTAGTCTTCTAATATGACACCTTTGTTGCGCCTCCCTCCCTGTAATACCACCGCAACAATCAGCCCGTAATGTCCTGATTTTTCATACTCGAAGCTGCCAATTCCGTGAATTTGCCCCCCGCCGCCCAGCCGCGGCAGCCACTGTTCCTTGCACGCGAACTCGGCATTCTCGCCTTTGACAGGCGGGTATTCGCCCAGGCTGCAGACAAGGACATGCCGCTGCTGGAACGCCTGCGTTTTCTGTGCATCATGTCGTCCAACCTCGACGAATTCTTCGAGATCCGCGTCGCCGAACTGAAGGAACGGATCAAATTCGGCGAAGAAGTCAGCGGACCGGACGAGCCCCGCGCGGCGGAGGTCTTCTCCCTGGTCAGCGCCGAAGCACATGCGCTGGTCGAGGACCAGTACAGACTGCTGAACGAGGACATCCTGCCGGCGCTTGCCGCCGAGGGCATCCATTTCCTGCCTGAAGCGGACTGGACGCGCGACCAGCGCGCCTGGTTGCACGATTACTTCGTGAACGAAATGATCCCGGTGCTTACCCCGATCGGGCTGGATCCGTCGCATCCGTTCCCGAGAGTGCTTAACAAATCGCTCAACTTTGCCGTCCAACTCGAAGGCCGCGACGCTTTCGGACGCAATTCCGGTATTGCCATCGTCCAGGCGCCAAGGCTGTTGCCGCGTGTCATCCGAATCCCCGAGCAGGCGCACGCAAGTGGCGCCGGATCGGGGCAAAGTCATTTCGTGCTGCTCACCTCGGTTCTTCAGGCCTTCGTCAGCGACCTGTTCGAAGGCATGAATATTCTCGGCTCGTACCCGTTCCGCGTAACCCGGAACAGCGACCTGTGGCTTGACGAGGAAGAGATCAAGGACCTGCGCTCCGCGCTGCAGGGCGAACTGCCGCAACGCCATTTCGGCGATTCCGTCCGTCTGGAGATCGCAGAGGAATGCCCGCGCGAGATGCAGGAGTTCCTGCTCGCGCAATTCGAACTCGCGGCAAACGACCTGTACCGCGTGAACGGGCCGGTGAACCTGGTCCGCCTGATGCAGATTCCGGACCTGGTCGATCGACCGGATCTCAAGTTCCCGACCTTCGTTCCCGGCCTGCCGCGCCCCCTGGATGAACAGGCCGACGTATTCGGCGCGATTCGAAAGGGAGATATTCTTCTGCACCATCCATTCGAATCCTTCACGCCGGTGCTCGATTTTCTCGAGCAGGCTGCGGAAGATCCGGACGTGGTCGCAATCAAGCAAACCGTCTATCGAACCGGCACCGACTCGGTGCTGATGAAATGCCTGATCGATGCGGCAAAGCGCGGCAAGGAAGTCACCGTCGTCGTGGAATTGCTCGCCCGCTTTGACGAGGAAGCGAATCTCGCCTGGGCCGCCCGCCTGGAGGAGGTTGGTGCGCACGTGATCTATGGCGTCGTCGGATACAAGACCCACGCGAAGATGTTGCTCGTGGTGCGTCGCGAGCACGGGAAGCTGCGTCGCTACGTGCATCTCTCGACCGGCAATTACCACCCGCGCACCGCCAAGCTGTACACCGACTTCGGCCTGTTCACCGCCAACGAAAAAATCTGCGAGGACGTGGCCGAGTCCTTCAAGCAGCTCACCGGACTGGGCAGGGCGCGCACGCTCAATCACCTGTGGATGTCGCCGTTCTCGCTTCACGACCAGTTGATGGCCGCGATCCGCCGTGAAGCCGCGAACGCCGCAGAGGGCAAACCCGCCCGAATCATCGCCAAGATGAACTCGCTGGTAGAGCGCCAGCTCATCGAAGCCCTGTACGAGGCATCGAAGGCGGGGGTGAGGATCGATCTGATCGTTCGCGGCATGTGCACGCTCCGACCGGGCATCCCGGGGCTTTCGGAAAACATCCGTGTGCGTTCCATCATCGGACGCTTCCTCGAGCATCACCGGATCTACTATTTCGCGTCCGACGGACAGGACGATGTCTACATCGCCAGTGCAGACTGGATGGAACGCAACATGTTCCGCCGGATCGAGGCCTGCGTTCCCCTGCTCGACAAGAAGCTGAAGGCCCGCGTGATCCGGGAAGGTCTGAAACCCTACCTCGCGGACACGACCGCCTGGGAGATGGACTCGAACGGCAATTTCAGCCGCCGCAAGACCCGTGGCAAACGGCACTCCGCACAGGACGAGCTGCTCGCGATGCTCGCCGCCGGGACCGCCAAGCCCCACGATAGTTGAACTTTTATTTCAAAAGCCAAGCATCCACGCCTGAAAGCAGCCGATTCTCGTTCAATTCTGGTACAAATTCAGTCCCGCCCTAGATCGCAGCCATCGCCCGGATGTGCGCGACCACGCTCCGGCCAAGCGCCGACAACGCATACCCGCCCTCGAGCACGGAAACTATTCTCCCGCCCGAATGGCGGTCGGCAAGTGCCTTCATTTCGCGCGTGACCCAGGCATAGTCCGCCTCGGTGAAACGCAGCGCGCCCATGTCGTCCTCAACATGCGCATCGAATCC